>CAZHPJ010000545.1:0-1876 GCA_964534585.1 uncultured Sandaracinaceae bacterium
GGACGTTCAACTTCCGTGGCCAGCTCAAGCAGTTGATCTGCTCGGCCATCATCGACTAGACGGGCGGACATCAGCGGCATTCGGGATGCCGAAGGACGCCATTGCAGAAAGGAGGGCGATTACATGCCTCGCATCGACCCGGTCGAGTACGCGGAAGCAGCGCCCGACGTGCGAGCCGCGCACGACGAAGTGGTCCGCGAACACGGCACCATCACCAACATGAAGCGTACGCTGCTTCATTCTCCGCCCGCCCTCCACGCCCTCATGGAGTGGTACGCGCTTCGGGATACTGTCCGGCCCTTCCTCGGAGAGCGCTTGGTAAATTTTTTCTCCCATGCCATCTCGACCGAGAGCGATTGCCTGATCTGTTCGACGTTCTTCCGAAGGATCCTGGTGGAGGCGGGCGAAGACCCGGATCGCTTTTCCCTCGATGACCGCGAGCAGGCCGTTGTCGAGTACGGCCGGCAGCTCGCGAAGCCGTTTGCCCGCGTCCCCGATGACCTTTTCGCCCGACTGGCCGCCACCTTCACCGAGGAACAGATCGTTGCTCTCACGGCCTTCGGCGCGTTGATGGTCGCAACTAACGTCTTCAATAACGCCCTCGATGTCGACCTTGACGGCTACCTGGAGCCCTACCGCAGAGGCGAGAAGGCCCAGGGGGAAGGAACGGTATGATGCAGGATCGCGAATTCGTAGGTAAGGTCGCATTCGTCACCGGCGCCGCTCACGGACAGGGGCACGCGGTCTCGCTCGCCCTTGCGCGGGCCGGTGCGCGTATCGCCGCGTTCGACGTGGCCAAGCCGCTGACTTACCCCGGCTACGAGCTCGGCTCCCCAGATGAGCTGCGCGGTCTTCAGGCGAAGTGCCGCGAGGCCGGATCCGATTGCCTTACCTTGGAAGGTGACGTACGCGACGACGAGGCAATCACGGCCGCCGTTGACGGCACACTTGCCGAGTTCGGGCGGATCGATATCCTCTTCAACAACGCAGGGATCTGCGCCTATGGTCTGGCGCATGAGCTGACGGAAGAAGAATGGGACGCGATGATCGACATCAACTTGAAGGGGAGCTGGCTCGTCGCCCGGCGTGTGATCCCAATCATGATGAGGCAGCGCTCCGGTGTCATCATAAACAACTCATCCGTGGCCGGGCTGCGCGGAATGAACCGGCTGAGCCACTACGCCGCGTCGAAATGGGGACTGACCGGCCTGAGCCGATCGTGGGCGATCGAGCTGGCCCCTCACGGCATTCGGGTCGTCTCCATTCATCCGACCGGCGTAAACACGCCGATGAACGACGGCCTGGCCGCGTTGGAGGGGGCGACGCCGAAGGAGATCGCCGAGCGATCGGCCGGCAATCTCCTACCGGTGCCCTGGATCGAGTCGGATGACGTGGCGGAGGCGGTTCTGTACCTCGCGTCTGATCGCGCACGGTACGTGACCGGCTCCGAGTTTGTCATCGATGCGGGTCTTCTGGCGCAGTGAGAGGCGCCGCTTTACCGCGAATGGGTCAGGATGTGATATGACTGGCGCCGAAATGGGCGCAGCAGAAAGTGGGTCTGAGTGGCTACGGTGACCGTCGCGACGCTAAACCTGTTTAACAAGATCGGCCGCTGGGGGGAGCGGTTGCCACTCGTGGTGGACCAGATGGTCGAGCTACAACCGGACGTCATCGGGCTTCAGGAAGTAGACCTCATCATCGATCAAGGGATGTCGCTCTGCCGACTCGTCAACTCGAGACTCGCCGAGTCCTCAAGGTACCGGATCTTCCACATGGCGCGGCCTGGTCGAGCTGCCAATCTAGAAGCTTTGGCGGTCATGTCCCGACTTCCGGTCGATGCCCATGAGGGTCTGGACTACCTCCTTCATGAAGGCGT
>CAZHPJ010000546.1:0-1874 GCA_964534585.1 uncultured Sandaracinaceae bacterium
GGCTGTCGAGGTCGAAGGTGATGTCGGGGGTGAGGACGCCGTAGCCGAAGAGGGCGTCGGCTTGGGGGGTGTTCTTCTTGAAGTGGGCGCGGATTCGCTTTTGGAGGGCGAACATGGCGGTGGCGGCTTGGTCGAAGGGGGATTCGTCGAGCTTGTGGAGGGCGTCGTGCTTGTCGACGGAGTACCAGGTGCCTGCGCGGCGTTTGAGGCGGCCGCCTTTGGCTTCGAGGACGAAGATGCCGTGGTGGGTGATGAGGGCGAAGTCGATTTCGGCTCGGCGCTTTGTGTCGTGGTGAGCGAGACCGAGGGAGTGGAAGCAGAGCCAGGTGTCTGTGTTGGGGGCGTCGCGGATGACCTCGAAGAGGCGCTTCTCGGCTGTGCTTTGGACCGAGGAGTGGATGGTTTCGGGGATCATGCGGGTCATAGAGGCTCGACGGCATTCTACGTGCCCCGGGCCGCGATGCGAGAAAGCTGGCTCCGGACGACGGCGGGGGAGCTGTCGCCCGGAGCGACGTGTCCTGGGAGCCCGCATGACCACGCAAATTCTGCGCGCATCACTGCGCGGCGTCCGTGGTAGCTATCGAGGGATGAACATGAGGACCAGACACACCGTTGTCGTCGACGTGGAGACGACCGGTGTCCTCAATCAGGATCGCATCGTCGAAGTCGCCCTCGTCGTGATGAACGACCAAGGCGTTACAATCGACGAGTACGACACGCTGGTAGATCCGCAGAGGGATGTGGGTCCCACCGATATTCACGGGATCACGGCATCCATGGTGAGCGCAGCTCCCACATTCCCCGAAGTCGCGGGCGCGCTCGCGTCGCGACTCGAAGGGGCTGTGCTGGTGGCCCACAACCTGACGTTCGACACAAGAATGCTGGCGAACGAGTTTCGCAGAATGGGAGCCCTCTTCTGGCCGGGCGATGGGCTGTGCACGCTGGAGACCACCGGGGAGCGACTAAGCGTTGCATGTACCCGTTTTGATATTCCACTCGAGGTCGCACACCGCGCGCTCACCGACGCGAGGGCAACCGCGCAGCTGCTCTGGCAACTCATCGACGAGGCGCCCGACTTGCTACCGGCCAGAGTCGAAGGGCTGGATTGTGAGTTGAACCCAAGAACTTTGCGAAGAGAGGCGACTGCCCCACATGCTCCTTCGCCGCTCAACCGCCTGATGTCAGCGACGCGCTATCCAACAAGCGACGGTGCCCTGCTCAGCTACCTTGATGGGCTCGACTGGGCCCTCGACGATCTGGTCATTACCGACGTCGAGTCAGAGGAGCTCAAGCGTCTGGCCATGGAGTTGGACCTCAAGGAGGTCGAGGTCGACCAAGCGCATCGCCAATACCTGGATGCCCTCATTGCCGGCGCGATGAAAGACGGGATCATCACGAAAGAAGAGCATCAGCTGATGTGGACCATTGCACGTGCGTTGGGAATCGCCGAGATTTCGATTCCTGAAGTCTCGGACCTGCCGGAGGCGCCGTCGTCGATCGCGGCGGGTTCGCGGATCTGTTTCACGGGGACCGCGACGGACGCGGATGGCAATAAGATCGGACGTTCCAAACTAGAGGCGGCGGCGTCTGCGGCAGGATTGCAGCCGGTCCGAAGCGTCACAAAGAAAAGCTGCGATTTGGTGGTCGCAGCCGACCCCGCCTCATCGTCCGGCAAGGCATCCAAGGCTCGAAGCTACGGTATTCCGGTCATGTCGGTGCTCGATTTCTGCACGGCACTGGGCTTGTAGTTCGAGAAGTTGACCAGTTCTTGGTTCTGTCGAAGCGGAGGGTCTCGCACGTGATTTGAACACTTGGCCCAACCACGCCGAGCGGATATCTTGGACCCCGGTGGCGAACGATGACCTCGGTGCGGT
>CAZHPJ010000547.1:0-1868 GCA_964534585.1 uncultured Sandaracinaceae bacterium
GCCAATCGCTGCCCCGTTCCCGGCTCTGTGCGGTCCGCTGGCGGGAAGGGCATCGCAAGCTCTACCTGGGGCTCGGAATCTACCTTGCCGGCCGTACGGCGCACTGTGAGCCGGAAGACGAGATGCTGGTCGCGAGGGGGGAGTCGTCGGGTGCCCATGCGCGGGCCGTTGGCGACCTCCTCGATCTGCCACTTGATGATGCGCTGTCCCGGCCGCGCGCGGATGAACGTCGCAACGAACGTCTTGATGATCAATCGGAAAGCCGCGTTGGTCCATTCATCCCCGCGCATACGCCGCCAGGGGATACCGTCGATGTCTACCGCCGTGAAGATGTCTGTCGGGAACGGGCCTGGCCCTAGCGGGTGTAGCTCCCCGCCCTTGGCTCCCCCACGTTCGCGGCCACCGTAGAGATTGCGCTCCTTGCTAGCGCGTACGACGTTGCTTCTCGGGAGGATGTCGCGGTCGCTGGGGTATAGCTCGAACGTCGAGCGCCCGAATGTTTGGTGAGGGCTTCGGTTACTTCCGAGAAGGACCATCGCTCTTCCCTACATTGACCAGTATCACGGATTTCGTAGGCGCAACGAGGGGGAACTGCACGAATCCAACCTGCCACGGCCCGCTCGGATCTCGGCGGTAGTAGACAGGCGTCGTAGGCCCCTCAGCGTCCTCTTCCGCGTCTGTAAGGACGAGATTACCTAGTGGGCCTTCAAAGATCGTACGTACCATCAGAGCAACGTCCTCTCCTCGACAGGAATGCGGAGAGCATGTGCTCTTGCGATACCTGCGAGCATGCCCGGCGTCTTTCCGTAGTCCGTGTAGACCACCACGAGTTGCGCCATGCGCATCCATTCCCAACCCGCTTCCATGCCGGCACCGCGCTCTGCGGGCTTCGCGTCGTCGTAGATCTGCGGGTAAATCAAATGCGATGCGTACGGAGCCTCTCCGCGCTCAAAGCAATCGCGCATCGCAGCGCGGGCATACTCGACGTTGCGCTCCATCTCAACAGGCGTGACGGTCGTGCCGTCCACGCGTTTGCCGAAGGGGCTCTCGATGAGTACCAGTTTCACGGCAACCCCCGGTCCTTTCGATACCCAGCGTCCAACGCGTTCGCTACATGAGCGAGCAACGCATTGAGTTCGACGGTGGTCGTTCGGATACCTTCGGGGAAATTCACACCGACCTCGAAGCGCTTCGCGCCTCCAAACGCAGCCTTCGCAATACGTGTCACGCCAAAGACGATAAGGCGGATACCGGGGCGCTGCTTGAATTCGTCCGGAGGGATGTTGTCGAGGAGTAGTGCCGGGCCTCTCGGGACCTGGACGGTGATCGAGCTAGGGCTGCCGCTTGCGATGTGCGTTGTGTTGGTGCTTGTGAACCGTTCGGTTACGTCCCAGCTCTCGGCCCAATTTCGCCCCTTGGTGTAGCCTCGCATGAACGTGAGGATAGGTGCGCGGAAAGCCGCGGTAGTCCACTCGTCTCCGCCGCGGCGGTTCCAGGGTTCGCGCTCGATGTCTCGGGGTTTCATATCTCGATGATGCCAAATGTAGAGCTGCGCGCCGAGAACGACGTAGGCGAAAACGATGGTCGTTGCGATCGCATAGGTCACCTCAGATACCGACCTCGGATGATCTCGCGGTCGAAGTCGCTGAACCAATCCGGGATCCTACCCTTCGCGGTCTCCTCGGTATTGGGCTGCATGATGCTATTGCCTGAATTGCGCTGCTCATCGTGAGCAAGGCCGAGACAGTGCCCAAGTTCGTGGTAGATGACCTGAACCGTGAGATCACCCGCCCCGCCAGTATTCGACGTCGCGATGTTGCAGCCGTTCGCGCGCCCCTCCATGCCCTTGATGCTGCTATGACCGCCGG
>CAZHPJ010000548.1:0-1866 GCA_964534585.1 uncultured Sandaracinaceae bacterium
GCGCCCAGGCTTCTTCGAGCGGCAGGGTGAGCGAGAGGGTGCGCGCGAGCTCGTCTTCGTCGTCGACTTGGGGTGGCGCCGGTGAGGCTGGTGACTTTTGCGGGCTCAAGGCGATGTGCATGGCTTGGACTGTTTTGCTGCGTGCGACCTGGAGGAGCGCGGCTTCGGTTTGCGGTGTGGCATGGCGTGCGAGCAGCTCGGCCATGCTCCAGCCGATGGACCCGGTTTCGAGGGCCTTGGTCAAGTGCGGGAGCGAGTGCAGACGGCACGCTAGGGCGCGACTTTCGGCGGCCCAGCGACCCCCGCGACAGCAGCGCTCGAGCGCGTAGGCGCCGAGGGTGGAGAAGCCGAGCTCGTGGACCCCGTCACCGAGGCGGTGAAGCGCCTGACCAACCCGAAGGCGGAGGCGGCCGGCGCCGCGTGCGAGACGGTAGAGCTCGGCGTCGAGCTGGGCGATTTGGCCTACCGGTGCAGCCGTGGCCTCCGAGCTAGACCTTCGCATGGTTGCTCCGTCGAACGCGCGGGGCGCGATGACGCTTGGCACTGCTCGAGGCTTGCTTTGGACCTGGCCTAGGAGGAGTGGGTTGAGCATGTCTGGTTATCGGACGGCGGCGCTGGAAGTTGCGTGCTTTGTTTCAAATCCGAACAGGCCGCGCGGCTCATGATTGATTACATCTTTTCGCAATGAGAAAGCCTTGGGCGAGATCGAGGAGCTTGAGATAGCCACGGCCTGTTGTTTTGGGGGGTTCGCCTGGAGTCAGGCTTGGTCATCGCGGGTCTCGTTTGGGCTAGCGCTTCGCGGCGGCCGCCGAGGGTGGTTTCACTCCCGCCGCTTCGCGAACAATTCTCGGATGGCGCGCCGCGATCTTGAGCAAGGCGATGGCTGGCCCCTCCGGCTTGCGTCGGCCCTGCTCCCAATTGCGAAGCGTGTGAACGCTGATCTCGAGCGCGCGGGCGAACTCTTTTTGGGTGAGCTGCACGAAACGTCGAAGCGCGGCAATGTCTTCGCCCGATTCGATGTGGCCCTGCATGATGCGCCGCCGAGTTGATCCGCGGATCGACCTCTTGAAGTCGGCTTCTGTCCACTCGGGAATGTCGGGGACGTCAGTCATGGGTCTAGGTCCATCGCGTCACGGTAGAGCTGCCGCTCAAGTTTGTTCGCCCAGCGCGCACTGATGATGCGCTCAACATCGTCTCGGGGCGCGGTCCACACAACGGTGATGAGGTCAGCAGGGAGTGGACCCATCGAGACGAAGCGATGCTCGCCCCCGAGATAGGTGTCCTCGAGGCGATCGCGACGTTTGGCGGGCCACACAAAGATCGTCTTGGCGTCTTCAAACCGCAGGCCGTGTTTGCGTTGGTTGGCATCGTCCTTCACCGGGTCCCACTCGAATCGGATCGACATTCAAAGTGTGGCCTTTCAGGAGGGGTAAGTCAATGGCTTACCCTCGGCCTCGAAGCGGACCGGTGTTTGGCAGCACGTGCCGCGGGAGAGTCATGCCCCTTTGTCGGCCCGTGCGGGCTTGGGTTGCCTCGAAATCGTCCCTGGGAAAGTCGCCCGCGGGCTCGGATTCGAAGGACAACTTACCGCCTTCGAGGCCGTCCTCATCAAGCCTAGCCGGGTGTCTGCGGAAGCGGGGGAAGTCCACTTCCAGGGCTCGTGTTGGGTTCATGCGCGGAACCGAAGCTAGTCCTTGAGGAGCTCGTATGGGTCTTCGATGGGGGCGGTCTGGCGATGGCGGGTGGCGCACTCCTTTAGCCAGGGGCCGGCGAGGTAGGAGCGGCCTCGTTTTGCGCCTTCGGCTATCAGCAGGCCGGAGTCGGCGAGCGACTTGAGGTCGCGGCTTGCGAGCAGCGCCGAGACGT
>CAZHPJ010000549.1:0-1865 GCA_964534585.1 uncultured Sandaracinaceae bacterium
CCGCCGTCATCACGGTCCCCGCTTATTTCAACGACGCACAGCGGCAGGCGACAAAGGATGCCGGCCAGATTGCGGGTCTCGACGTCAAGCGGATCATCAACGAACCGACGGCCGCGGCGCTCGCTTACGGACTGGACAAGAAGGAAGACCAGAAGATCGCCGTCTACGATTTTGGTGGCGGCACGTTCGACATTTCGATTCTCGAAGTCGGCGAGAATGTCGTCGAGGTCAAGGCGACCAATGGGGATAGTCACCTGGGTGGCGACAACCTCGACCAGCGCATAATCGACTATCTGATCGCCGAATTCAAGAAGGATCAGGGACTCGACCTTTCCAAGGACTCGATGGCGCTGCAGCGCCTGCGCGAAGCCGCGGAAAAGGCGAAGCACGAACTCTCATCGGCGCAGAGCACGGATATCAATCTTCCGTACATCACCGCCGACCAGACCGGCCCCAAGCACCTCACGCTCAAGCTCACGCGCGCGAAGTTCGAGCAGCTGATCGAAGACCTGGTCGAAAGGAGTCTCGAACCCTGTCGCCAGGCGCTCGCGGATTCCGGGTTCGCGACCTCGGAAATCGACGAAGTCATTCTGGTCGGCGGGACGACGCGAATTCCGCTGGTCCAGAAGAAGGTCCAGGATCTCTTTGGGCGCGAGCCCAATCGGACCGTCAATCCGGACGAGGTCGTCGCGATCGGCGCCGCGATCCAGGGTGGCGTGCTCGCGGGCGACGTGAAGGATGTGCTGCTGCTCGACGTGACGCCGCTGTCGCTCGGGATCGAGACGCTCGGCCAGGTCACCACCAAGCTGATCGAAAAGAATACGACGATTCCGACGCGGCGGTCGCAGGTCTTCTCGACCGCGTCGGACAGTCAGCCCCAGGTGGAGATTCATGTGTTGCAGGGCGAGCGAGAAATTTCCTCGGGCAATCGAACGATTGGCCGTTTCATCCTCGACGGAATTCCGCCCGCTCCGCGTGGTGTGCCCCAGATCGAGGTGGCGTTCGACATCGACGCGAACGGCATCTTGTCGGTATCCGCGAAAGACAAGGCGACCGGCAAGGAGCAGTCGATCCGCATCGAGGGCAGCGGCGGTCTCGCGAAGGAAGAGATCGATCGGATGATCCGCGAGGCGGAAGTGCACGCGAGTGAGGACCACGACCAGCGCGAGAGGGTCGAGAAGCGCAACGGCCTCGATTCCATCATCTACCAGGCTGAGAAGCTTTTGCAGGAGAATGCGGAGAAACTGTCGGATGCCGATTCGGGCACCCTGAAGAGCGCCATCGAAGAGGCCAAGAAGGACCTGGAGAGCGACGACCAGGCCCGCTTCGACGCGGGGCGACAGCGCGTCGAACAGGAGCTTCACAAACTCGCCGAGGTGCTCTACAAAACCCAGGCTGCAGAGGGCTCGGATACTGCTTCCGAACCGGGCGCCGACTCCGCGGATTCTGCGGCCGACGAGGATGTCGTGGACGCCGAGTACACGGAGGAAAGGGGAGACAGCTGAGAGACTCCCGCCCGTGAGCGACAGAAATCACGATTCGCTCGTCGAGCACTTCGGCGAGTTTGGCGATCGCCTCCGGGGCGATAGCTGGCAGCCGGACGTCGACGTCTTCGAGACCGAGACCGCCCTCGTGGTTCGCGCGGAAATTGCGGGCGTTCGCAGCCAGGATCTGAACGTCCGGGTGGACGGGCAGATCCTGCGGATCGCAGGGATCCGGCGCGCACCGGACGGCTCCCACGTCAAGCGCCTGCACCAGATGGAGATCGCCTCGGGGCCATTTGAGAGGCGGCTTCGGATACCGATTCCATTTGATCGCAATGCGGTGACGGCCCACGTCGCGGACGGGTTCCTGACGGTCACGCT
>CAZHPJ010000550.1:0-1865 GCA_964534585.1 uncultured Sandaracinaceae bacterium
GCAGACGCTCTTCACGGGCACTTTTTACAAGTGCTATTCCCCCACCCCTAGACTGAAGTTCCCCGCCCCCTGAACCAATAATTTCTTAGAACCTCCCGAAAATTCAGCGGAATTGTGTTGCTTTATCGTTTTTCATGTGTAATAATGTACCCATGTAATACATTTATAATGGCTTGTAATGTTGATATGGAAGGATTACAAGTAGACATGCACATCGACATCGTCCCCAATCGCAACTCCAAGCCCGCCATCCTGCTGCGTGAATCCTATCGCGAAGGAAAGAAGGTCAAGAAGCGAACCCTCGCCAACTTGTCCGCCCTCTCGCTCGAGCAGGTAAAGGCCCTGCGCCTTGTCCTGAAGGGAATGCCGGTCGCCCTCGTCGAGGAGTTGTTCGAGAAGCAGTCTTCCAAACATCACGGCCACGTCGACGCCGTGCTCCAGACCGTCAAGAAGCTGGGGCTCGACACCATCATCTCGGCCAAACCTTGCCCTGAGCGCGACATCATCGTCGCCGTGATCGTCGCGCGGATCTGCGAACCAGACAGCAAATTGGCGATGACCCGCTGGTGGAAGGATACCACCCTGCCCGAACTGCTCGACCTCGAGGGGGTGGACGAGGACGATGTCTACGCGGCCATGGACTGGTTATTCGAGAGACAACACCGCATCGAGAAGAAGCTGGCCAAGCGTCACCTCCAAGACGGCGACATGGTCCTATACGACCTCACATCGAGTTACTTCGAAGGAGAGACGTGTCCTCTGGCGATGCGGGGCAAGAGTCGAGACCGAAAGCGCAACACCCTTCAGGTCAATTACGGGATTGTTGCGAGCAAGGAGGGATGCCCGGTCTCCGTGTCGGTCTACGAGGGCAACACCGGTGACCCCACCACACTGCTGGAGCAGGCCCAGCGAGTGCGTGACGACTTCGGCGTCAGTGCGGTCGTGCTGGTGGGCGACCGAGGAATGATCACACAGACGCAGATCAACGCGCTCAAGGAAATGAACGGGATGGACTGGATCACCGCTCTCAAGGGCGGGAGCATCCGCAAGCTGGTCGAGGGCGGAGCGCTGCAGCTCGACCTCTTTGATCAGCGCAATCTCTTCGAATTCACGAATTCGGACTATCCCGGCGAGCGGTTGGTGGCGTGCAGAAATTCCGTACTGGGTCGCAAGCGCGCACACAAGCGAGCGTCGATGCTAGAGGCGACAGCACGGGAGCTTTCGAAGATCCGTACTTCGCTTGAAAAGGGCACGCTGAAGGCGGCGGAGCGTACGCAAGACAGGATCGGTGTGCGGGTCGGCAAGGTCGTCAACAAGTACAAGATGGCTAAGCACTGCGTGCTTCACATCGACGACAACCGTTTCGATTTCGAGATGAACGAAGAGAGCATCGTGCGCGAGGCCGCCCTCGACGGCATTTACGTGATACGCACAAGCCTCCCGAAAACCAAGATGGACGCGGCAAGCGCGGTGCGTAGCTACAAGAACCTCACCAACGTGGAGCGCGCCTTCAAGTCGCTCAAGAGCATCGACCTGATGGTGCGGCCCATTCGCCACCGCACCGAGGATCGGGTCCGGTCACACATCTTCTTGTGTCTGCTCACATACTACGTTCAGCGCTACATGAAAGAGGCCCTGCGCCCCCTGCTCTTTGCCGACGAAGACCAGGATGCGAAGGCAACCCGCGACCCTGTCGCCCCAGCCAAGCGCTCACAGGGCGCACTCGAAAAGACGCGCACCCAGCAGCTCGATGACGGTTCCACCGTGGAGAGCTTCCGCACGCTGCTCCATCACATGAGCACCATCACCCGCGATACCTGCATGCAGCGTCTGCCCGGCGGAGAAACCCACACCTTCAACCTCGA
>CAZHPJ010000551.1:0-1860 GCA_964534585.1 uncultured Sandaracinaceae bacterium
CCATTTCCACACACAGTGATAGTTGAGGCGCAAGAGACGCGGAAACAGACGGGGCCGAGCCCTGCGGCATCGGAAGATGGGGAGCCCGCCTAGTGTAGTGCATCAGACAGATGCGCCATTATCCGCGAGCGCGGCCTTGGCACGCGTGACCTTGGCCAGGATGTCGCTCGCCTTGGCAGTCCAGATGAACGGCTTTGGCGCCAGGTTGTGCTCTTCGATGTAAGCCCTGATGGCTGCGACCAAGTGGCGAACGCTTGGGAAGGCACCTCGACGAATTCGCTTCGTCGTGATGTCGCGGAAGAAGCGCTCGACCATGTTGAGCCAAGATGCACTCGTCGGCGTGAAGTGCATGTGGAAGCGAGGGTGCCGAGCAAGCCAGCGCTTCACCTTCTCGTGCTTGTGCGTCGCGTAGTTGTCAGCGATCACGTGGATCGCAAGATGGCCCGGCGTCTCCTTGTCGATCAGCTTGAGGAACTTCAGCCACTCGGTGTGCCGGTGTCGCGGCGCACACATACTGATTACCTTGCCGGTCGCTGTGTCGAGCGCCGCGAACAACGTGGACGTTCCGTTGCGCTTGTAGTCGTGCGTGATCGTCTTGGAACGTCCGCTCCGGAAGGGCAGCGACGGCTGGGTTCGATCGAGAGCCTGGATCTGCGACTTCTCGTCACAGCTCAGCACGATTGCGTTCTCGGGAGGACTGAGATAGAGCCCGACCACGTCTTCGAGCTTCTCCACGAAGTTCGGATCGCGACTCACCTTGAACGTGCGGAACAGGTGCGGCTTCAGCCCGTGGGCAGCCCAGATCCTGCCCACGGTCGCGGCGCTCACTTCGGCGACCTTCGCCATGTCGCGAGTACTCCAGTGTGTAGCGTTCGGCGGGTCCTCTTGCGTCGTGATGCGAACGATCTCCGCCACCGTCTTGGCGTCTGTCGTCGGTGGACGGCCGCGTCCGGGCGCGTCCTTCTCGATACCTGCGATCCGCTTCTCCGCGAACCGGCATCGCCAAAGCCCCACGGTTCGCTGCTGCACCTCGAGCTTCTCGGCGATGTCCTTGTTCTGCATCCCACTCGCGGCGTGCAGGACGATCTTTGCTCGCAGAACCAGTCGGGACGGTGTGCTTCGTCCTCGCGCGAACTTCTGCAGCTGCTTGCGCTCGTCGTTTGTCAGTGTGATCGGAACCGCTACTCGCATCGTGGTGGTCTCCCACGATACCCAACCCCCGCCCTCAATCATAATTGCATCTATTTACGACGCACTACACTAGCTCTAGCGCCTTGCGCGTGCTCCGTCAAGTCGCTCACCGGTGGAGCCCTCTGTGCCAACGTGGATGAGACACCGACTCCCCCCGAGATTACGGTAGAGGGCGACGCTGCGCGCAGAGCGGCCGCGTAGTTCATCCGGTCGGCGTGATTCTCCAGATACGCCATCGCTTCGTGGGCGGGCTGCTTGGAGTCGCGCCAAGTCCACTCGCAGCCAGAGCCTCGACCACGGCGCTGTTCGTTCTCGGCCAACCGCTGATGGGTGCTCCTCCCGCTTAACGCGGAATCCTTCCCGAGTACAAAACGGCGGCCCCATCTCGTAACCTGAGCTAACCACAAACATCACTTCAGGTTAGCGGGCCACGGGAGGGGCAGCGCAATGCAGATGATAGCGGACGCCGTCGGGCGATGCCGGCAAGTTCTCGAAGAGTTGGTCGTGACGGGCTCTCGGACAGAGATGAATCCGGATTCGTTTCGTGCGGCCATCGGCACGATCAAGGACGCCGTGAACGACTTGGGGCGCACCGCATTGGCAGCGGTGATCGCGGACGCGGAGTCGGCGGACGATGTTGTCGAGTACGAGGGAGACCGCTACCGGTTC
>CAZHPJ010000552.1:0-1859 GCA_964534585.1 uncultured Sandaracinaceae bacterium
AGAAGGGCGAAAGCCCGACCCCACTCACTCGGAAAAAGGAAATCACGATGACAAAGTCGAGTCACAAGAACACTGTCGCTGCCACTGCCACTGCCACTGACCCTGTAGCTGACCCTGCCACTGACGCTGGCACTGTCGCTGCCCCCGCCCCCGTCTCAGCGCACCAAATACTCTCGCAGCGCCTCCCGCGCTACGTAGCTCGCCTTGATGCGCCACTTCGGCTCATTCACGACGAGCACGGCCACCGCGATCTTCGGATCGTCGACCGGCGCGTAACCCACCCACCAGTTGTAAGTGCGATGGGGGTTGTAGCGGCTCAGCGTGCCCGTCTTGCCCGCAACGCGAATGCCAGGAAGGAACGGGCGCCCCTTGGAGTCCCAGAACGCCTTCCTTGCGGTTCCGTGCGTGACGGTCCGGGTCATCATTTCACCTGCTAGGCGTGCGGTGTGCCGTGGCAACACCTCGCGGAAGGTTCGCGGCGTACGTTCGTACAGGATCTCGCCGGTGCGGCTTTCGATGCGCTCGACGATCGCCGCGTATGGCATCTGGCCGTCGTTGGCAATGGTCGCGGCCAGTAGCGCGCCGTGCAGCGGTGAGAGTTGGCTGTGCCAGAATCCGGCCGCCATGCGAGCGCGCTCGAGCCTGCTCTGGGGCACGTCCACCGGACTCGGCGTCACGGGCAGGTCGAACGGCAAGCGCTGGCCGAATCCGAACGCCGAAACGTATCGCGTCATGCGAGCCTCGTCGATGTATCGGTCGGCTAGCTTCGCGAAGACCGCGTTGATCGAGTAACCCAGCGCATCGGCGAACGTCGCGCACCATCGGTCACGCTTGGGGTTGTCGATCAAATCGGCCTTCTCCAAGCCGCGCATGCCGCCGCCGTAGCAAACCGAGGTCGAGCTCTTCACACCAGCGTCGAGCAAGGCCGACGCAGTGACGATCTTGAAGATCGAAGCTGCCGGAGGCGTCGGGTCGGTCAACACCCGCGCGCTGTCACCCTTCCCCGCTTCGTAGCCAACGTAGGCGAGCACACGTCCGGTCTTCGGATCGATCGCGACCAAGCCACCGGCGGGCACGTCGTAGCGACCGAACAAGCTGCGAATGTGCGACTGGAGATCTTGGTCGATGGTCAGCACCGCCCGCGTCCCGTCACGCCGTGGCACGACCCATCCGTCGTCGCTAGCTCGAGCCCGCGCAACATCGACGTCCGCAAACGGGGGCGCCACCACGCGCGCGACGTTCGTCGACGTCCGATGAGCAGAAGGCGGACTCGCCATCAAAGCCACCGGTGTTCCGAGAACGAGAGCGAGGCTCGCCAGACCCCATAGCCAGGAGTGAGATATTACATGGCGCACGCGCCCACGTTAAAGAACCCTATTCTAGCAGTCAATAAACCCATCCGTCCGCTGTGACTGCAACCGCCTGTCAGTGATTTAACGCGAGCCTCAGACCGCTGTATACTTGGAGGGGTGCCGTTCAAGGACCAGACGACGAGCGCCAGCCGAACCGTCCTCACGGAGGCCGCAGAGGTTCGAGCGCCCAACCCGGCCAGCGAGAACGGATGTCTGGTCGTCATCTACGGACACGAGATGGGCCGTCGCGTGCACGTCACCACTGAACCGTTGATCATCGGACGCTCACCCAAGTGCGAAATCCAAGTCGACCAAGAAAGCGTCTCGCGCAATCACTGCCGGGTTCGCTTCGAAGCTGGCGAGTTCCTGCACCAGGCCGGCGAGCCGATGACGGCCGTGAGCTTCCTCAGCGAGGGGCGCGCCAAGGTCTATCGCATGTCCGCGGACGGCAAGCAGCAAACCATCGTCCTGCTGGGCCCCGGCGACGCTTTCGGCGAGATCGGCATC
>CAZHPJ010000553.1:0-1848 GCA_964534585.1 uncultured Sandaracinaceae bacterium
TGGGAGCACCGCCGCCGCGGCCACCAGCGGCGAGTCACCGTTACGGTCGTCGGCTAGACGCCGCCGGGGACTTCGTTGCGCTGGCTTGCTCGATCAGGGCCGCGCTTGGGGCCGCGACGCACCGTCCTCGGCGTACATCGCCTCGATTTCGTCGGCGAAGTGGTCGTTCACTTTGGCGCGCTTCACCTTCAAAGTGGGCGTGAGCTCGCCGTCTTCGACACTGAAATTTCGGTGCAGGATGGTGAACTTCTTGATCTGCTCTACCCGGGCGTAGTGCGCGTTCATCTCGTCGACGTGTACCTGGATGCTCGCCCTGAGCTTTGCGCTCTTGTCGAGCGTGTTCGCATCTTCGCCGTTAGCCGCCGCCCATGCCGCGCCTGCCTCGGGGTCGATCGTGACCAGCGCGCTCAGGTACTTGCGGCGGTCGCCGATCACGACCGCTTCGTTGATCAGATCGTGATTCTTGAGCGAAGCCTCGAGGTTCTTCGGCGTGATGTTCTTGCCACCCGCGGTGATGATGATGTCTTTCTTGCGCCCCGTGATGTGCAAGAAGCCGTCGTCGTCGAAAGCGCCCAAGTCACCGGAGTACAGCCACCCGTCCGAGAGCGTGGCCTCGGTTGTTTCAGGGTCTTTGTAGTAGCCCATGAAGACGTTGGGACCCTTTACCAGGATCTCGCCGTCGTCGGCGATTTTGACGTCCACGCCCGGGAGCCTGGGACCGACGCTGCCGAAACGGTACCTCGTTGGAGTGTTGAAGCTCGTCGGTCCGGTGTCCTCTGACTGCCCGTACACTTCGAGAACGATGATGTCCAAGGTAGCGAAGAACTCCAGCACCTCGCGTGCGATCGGCGCAGCGCCCGAAACGCAAACGCGGGCGTTGCCCATGCCGATTGCGGGCTTGAGCTTCGAGTAGATCAGCTTGTTTGCGAGCTGATATTGCAGGCCTTTGTTGCCATGGGGCGCCTTATTGGCCTCCCAGCCCACCTTCCTCGCCCACTGCACGAGCTTGGCCTTCACGCCGGTTGCATCCTTGAGCTTAGCCGTGATGCCCGCATGGAACTTTTCCCAGATACGCGGCACGCCAAAGAAGATGGTTGGCTGTACCTCCTTGAGATTCTCCGGCAGCGCTTCGAGCGATTCTGCGAAGTACACGCGCGACCCGGTGGTGACGGGAACGTGAAGCGTGAACATCTGCTCGGCGATGTGCGAAAGCGGTAGATACGAAAGCGAGATGTCTGCAGGGGTGGGAGTGGTGATCTCGGCCGCCATCTTGGCGGTCCATGCGAGGTTGCGATGGCTCAGCATGACGCCCTTGGGCGGACCGGTGGTGCCCGAGGTGTAGATCAAAGTTGCGAGCGCGTTGGGGTCCAAGCTCTCGAGCCGGTCCAGATACGCCTTCTCTTCGACTTCATCACCCTTGGCCATGAACTCTTCCCAGCTCATCACCATGTCGTCGGCGATTGCGGGGGCGCCCTTCATGGTGACGACATGCTTGAGGTTCGGCATGTTGGCGCGCTCCTTCAGCACCTTCTCCCACTGACCCTCGTTCTCGACGAGGATGAGAGGCGCTTCGGCGTGGGCGACGATGTAACGAACCTCGGCGGGCGAGCAGGTGGTGTAGATCCCTGCCGGAGCTCCGCCCGCGCCCATCGCAGCGATATCCAAGATCGTCCACTCGGGGCGGTTGAACCCGAGGATGCAGACCGTCTGTCCAGGCTCGAAGCCGAGTGCGATCAACGCGCGGCCCGCCTGCGTCACCTGGTCGGAGTAGGTACCCCAGCCCGTCGGCTTCCAGCTTCCGTCCTCCCGGACGAAATACGCCGGGTCGTTGGGGGACTTCTTCGCTCT
>CAZHPJ010000554.1:0-1846 GCA_964534585.1 uncultured Sandaracinaceae bacterium
ATCATCCTCGAAGCTTCCTTCCTAGAAGACGACATCTTCGTTGCCGTCGACGCGCTCTCGAAAGAAGGCGATGGCTGGGTGGTCACCGAGGTCAAGGCCACCACGAAGGTCAAGCCGCAGCACATCCCTGACGCCGCCGTGCAGGTCCACGTCGTCGAACGAGCAGGCCTGCGGGTCGCGCGCGCCGAGCTCATGCACCTCAACCGCGCGCACCGCCACCCCGACCAGGGCCCCTTGTTCACCAGGGCCGACATCACCCGCAAGGTAGCCGCGCTCCGCGCCGGGATCGCCGACGAAGCAACGGCGCAGATCCGAATGCTCGAAGGAGAGCTCCCCAACGTCCAACCCGGGGCTCAGTGCACCTCGCCGTACGAGTGCCCCTTCCTCGCCCGTTGCAACGCCCCTCTGCCTGACCACACCATCGAAGACCTGCATCGCATCAGCGCGAAAAAACTCGGCGAGCTCCAAGAGGACGGCATCGAAACCGTCGACCAGATTCCAAGCAACTTCCCGCTCAACGACCTTCAGAAACGCCACCGTGCCGCCATTCTCCGAAACGCAATCGTCGTCGAGCCCGGCCTTGGCAAAGCGCTCGCGGCGTACCGTTACCCGATCGCGATGCTGGACTTCGAGACCGTAGCGCCAGCCTTGCCCGTGTGGAACGGTTGCAGTCCCTTCGGTAAGGTCCCCGTCCAGTTCAGTGTGCACACGCTCAGCAAGAACGGAGAGGTTTCCCATCACGCGTATCTCGCAGACGGGCAGGGCGACCCGCGGCCCGGTGTTGCGGAGGCACTCGTAGGGGCATTGGACGGCGCGGCGACCGTGCTTGCGTGGAACGCAGGATTCGAAAAGAGCTGCCTCGGGATCCTCGCTGAGTCTTCGCCCGAGCATGCTCCGGCGTTACTCGAAGCGCGTGGCAAGACGCAGGACCTGCTCCCCGTCGTCCGCAATCACCTCTACCACCCCGAGTTCCGCGGAAGCTTCAGCATCAAGGCCGTGGTCCCCGCATTGCTCCCCGACTTGGCCTACGACGACCTCGACGTCTCCGACGGGCAGACCGCGTCGTTTCTCTTGGAGGGGCTGCTTTGCCGACCGGAGGAGTCGCCGGTCGAGCAACGCGAGAAGTTGCTTGCGTATTGCGAACGGGATACGAACGTGATGGTGGGGTTGTTTAGGGTCCTTTTGGACGTCGCAGGGTAGCGTAGCGCGCAGGGAAATCGGCGTCACGCTCGAGGAGTGCGCCTGCCTGTGAAGGAGCGACATCAGCCGCGACTGCCACTGGATCTGTGCGATCCCAGGGCTCGTTGAGAAGCCGCCCGGCCACCTCGTTCCTCGTCGCGATGGGGGTTGTAGCCGGTCCCCATGGTGTTACCGTCGTCGACCCCAATGAAAACCTCCACCACATCCGCCGTTCTGCCTTGCACGCCCGAAACCTTCTGGGCTGCCTTTTTGAACGAGTCGTATCTAAGCGCGCTCTACCTCGAAGAGCTGGAGTGCCGGGCCTTTGCCGTCCTCGAGATTGGCGAGACATCGCGCAAGCTGCGCATCGTGCCAAAGATGAAGCTCCCCGCCCCGGTCGCCAAGCTAATTGGCGACAGCTTCGCCTACGAAGATCACGGCACGCTCGATCGCCCGAACAACGAGTGGACATGGCGCATGGTGCAGCCCGCGAACCTCGACCCCAGGGCCAAGCCACGAAAAGACGTCGTCACCATGCACGGGACAGTCCGCATCGAAGCAGCGGGTGACGGCCATTGCCGCCGCACCGATGATTTCTCCGTCGAGGCAAAGATGTTCGGCCTCGGCGGCCTGCTCGAGTCGAGCATCGAAAAAGAGCTGCGAAGCG
>CAZHPJ010000555.1:0-1846 GCA_964534585.1 uncultured Sandaracinaceae bacterium
TTCCTCGATCCGGTTCCCGACCCTCTCGGCGACATCGTCGGAAGATACGCCAGGACACATGGCCCCTTCACTGCAATGGAAGCATCCGCCGCGACGGGTGTCGCTCCGGCTGCTGTCAGCGAGGTTCTCGTTCGGCTCTCCGGGGAAGACAAGGTCACGAGCGGAGCGTTCAGACCGGGGGGCGAACAGCAAGAGTGGATATCTTTGACCGTTCTGAACCGGCTACGCAGACGATCACTTGCTGTCTCGCGCAAGGACGTCGAAGCAGTCGAACCAAGACAGTTCGCGCGGTTCCTGCCTACGTGGCAGGGCGTCGAGGTGGCAAAGAGTGGGAACATCACCGATGTGCTCGACCAACTTCAAGGGGCGGTTCTACCCGCATCGGACCTCGAGAGCCGGATACTGGCAGTGCGACTCGATGGTGCTGCTGGAGCCCTAGATAGAGCACTTGCCCAAGGCGAAATCGTATGGGTCGGCATGGATCCTCTCGGAACTCGCGACGGAAAACTCGCGCTCTACCGCAGGGAGACGTTCGCCTCGGTGGCCCCGATGCCAACACAGCCGCCGCCCGACGGCCCACATCACACACAGGTAGTCACCCAGCTCACCGCCTCAGGCGCATCCTTCTTCTCAGATATCTATGGGTCGATCGGGGGCGATCCACTCGAGCTTTCCGACGCCTTGTGGGATCTTGTGTGGGCGGGAGTCGTCACCAACGACTCTCTTTCTTCTCTCAGGGCTTTCACAGCCCGTCGGACATCTTCAAAACGTCGCAGGAGCACCACAGCGAGTTTCCCGCCGCAGGTCGCCGGCCGCTGGTCTCTCGTCGAGTCGCTGCGGTCAAGTACTCCCTCGAGCGAAGAGCGCGGACTCGCTGTCGCATCGATGCTTCTCGAACGCTATGGCGTCGTGGTCAGGGACGCCGTCGCAGCCGAGGGCATCGCGGGAGGGTTCTCCGGCATCTACCCCGTACTTTCTTCGCTCGAGGACATCGGGAGTGTCCGACGCGGGTACTTCATCGAGGGCCTCGGCGGAGCCCAGTTTGCTCTGCCAGGTGCTGTCGAGCGACTTCGGGCCCAATCGGCGACACCGATGACCGTTCTCGCCGCGACTGACCCTGCCAATCCGTACGGAGCGATACTGCCGTGGCCTGCCTCTGAGGGATCCCCACAACGTCGCGCGGGATCCACGGTGTCCCTGATGGACGGACTCCCGATCGTATGGCTGGATCCAATCGGAAAACGCGTGGTCACATTCGACGCCGACATCGAGCCGACAGTCGAAGCCCTGTGGGAACTTGTTTCGCACCGGTCCCGATCTGCCGTCTCGAGCATCAACGGTGTACAGGCACACGACCACGCGCTCGCTCCACTTCTCGAGAAGCGCGGTTTCGTTCCCGGATACAAAGGCTTTACGATTCCACGACATGCCACGAACAGGCCTTGACCATGTCTGAGACAGTCGATGAACTCTACGAACGCCTACTTCGCGTCACGACGCAGCTGGGCCGTCTTCCACAAAACCATCCGAATCGGAAACGTCTTGAACACGAGCGCGACGAGATGCGGGCCAAGGCAGCTGAAATCTCTGCCGCCGGACGACACCCAGTCTCGGTCGAGCGAGAGATCGAATCACTGCAGCGCCGACTCCACGAAATCGAGTCGATGCAGATAACCGAGGGATATCAGGAGCGCAGAGGCGGAAAGAACCTCCAGGATCCGGGAGCGTACAGCTCAACGATCAACCGACTTCTCGACGAGCACCATGATGACGAGGTCAACACTATACGCGACCGAATCGCCCACCTCCGGCAGGACTCACCTGACGAATTATGAACACACAGAAG
>CAZHPJ010000556.1:0-1842 GCA_964534585.1 uncultured Sandaracinaceae bacterium
GATGGTGAACAGGACAGCGGTGATACGCAGCAGGCTGAAGCCAACCCGTTGAACACCGAAGAACAGCAGGCAGCGGAACAGTGGCTGCGACGTATTCCGGATGATCCCGGCGGACTGTTGCGACGCAAGTTCCTCTACCAGTACCGACAGCGCGCTGCGCAGTCGGGGAACGGTGAGACACAGGCATGGTAACAGGCAGCAACAGAATTCTCATGCAAAGTATAGCCCTGCTTATGGTGCTGCTAATGTCAGCGTCAACACTGTGGGCGGACGTGCGAGCGAATCTTGATCGTAACAGTATCTATGATGGAGATACCGTTACACTGACCATTGAAGCCAATGGCGAGGACATGGGCGTCGAACCAGACCTGTCTGTTCTGGAAAAGGATTTTTCCGTACTGGGTAAAAGCAGCAGCCGCAGACTTCAGTTCATTAACGGGAAACGATCAGACCAGCACCAGTGGCAAATTGAACTTGATCCGCTGCGCATGGGGACACTGACAGTACCTGCCATCCCGCTTGGCAACTCCGCAACATCACCGTTGACCCTGAAAGTGTCGCAGCAACCCGCCGTCCAGGATGCAGGAGCCGGTCAGCCGGTATTTATCAAGGCTGAAGTTGACGATGCAGGTTCATCGCCTTTCGTGCAGCAACAGATTCACTATACCGTGCGCATGTACTACCGGGTACCGCTGGTCGAAGGCAGTTTTTCCAATCTTGAAATAGCCGATGCCCTGGTGGAACGGCTGGATGAAGACAAGCAATATACGACAACGGTGGACGGAAAACGATACCGGTTACTGGAACGCCACTACGCCATTTTTCCGGAAAAAAGCGGGCCGTTGACGATACCACCCATGGCCTTTACCGGCCGTGTCGCAGCGAATGCCCGCCAGCGTTCCGGTTCCCGCCAGATGGACTCAATGATGGAGCAGTTTTTTGGTAGCAACAATCTGCCAGGTATGGGAAAACGGATTCGGGTGCGCAGTCAACCGCTGACACTGGACGTCAAACCGCGACCGGCGAATTACCGGACCGAGCACTGGTTGCCCAGCGCCGAACTGGTATTGCAGGACAGCTGGGAAGAAGGCCCCCCGGAGTTCCACGTCGGTGAGCCGGTAAATCGAACCATCGTGCTGCGAGTCAAGGGACTGGAATCATCCCACCTGCCGGATATCAGCATTCCCGAGACAGAGAACATACGCCTGTACCCGGAACAGGCGGTCACAGAGAACCGCACCGATGGGAAGTGGGTATTTGGTACCCGCACACAAACAATCGCCTATGTGCCTTCCCGCCCGGGACGCGTATCACTGCCCGAAATCAGGATTGACTGGTGGGATACGACGCAACAGCGGCCACGCAGCACTGTCTTGCCATCGTGGGAAATCAATGTCCTGCCTGCTGCAGGGGGTGTCGCTGAGCATGCTGTCCCCACACCGCAGAACAAAGCTGCTGTGCAACCGGAAGGGAACGAAACTGCCACAACTGATATCGACGCCACTGCTTCAATCATGCTGCAAGCCGTCAAGTCTCGCAGGTTGTGGCTGACTATTGGTCTGTTTACGCTACTGGCAGCCCTGTTGCTCCTCTACCGCAAACGTTTACAACCGAAAAAGCGTGCCATATCCGCTGCAAACCATGTCCGGCGTGAACTGCAAAAAGCATGTGAACAGAACAATCCACAAGCCGCCGCCCGGGCACTGCTGAACTGGGCAGCCAGTAAATGGCCCGACCAGCCACCGCGTACCCTGGGTGCACTCGCCCACTGTGTAGACAAGGGCGTCAATGAGATCCATGAACTCGACAGAGCATTGTACGCCGCGGAAAACAGCCCGTGGA
>CAZHPJ010000557.1:0-1840 GCA_964534585.1 uncultured Sandaracinaceae bacterium
AGCCGACTGGCCCGTGCAGCAAGATGATTCGCTTCTCCGGGCCGTACCCTTGCGCTGCGGCATGAAGTACGTGCACCAGGCGCATCAGGGGAATGTCCAACCCGAAGATCGCGTCCTTGCCGTTCTCGATTGGATCCTTGAAGAAGGGATAGCGGATGAGCTTCTTCTTGTTGTCGATGTACTCTTCTTCGCCGTAGGAGACGACCATGTCGTAAAGGCGCTGAAACGCGTTGCGCGTAACCTGCGGCTTCTCCCTTATGATCTGAAGGTAGTCTTCGAAGGAACCTTCCCAGTGTAGATCTTGGTAGCGTTTGTAGTCCTGCAGGGCAGCTATCTGCTTGACCATGTCCCCCATCGTGAAGTCCTCCTCGACGATCAGGGTATCACCAACGAGGATCCTTGTTAACTATCGAAGCCAGGCGGCAATGCATGTGGCGACCACACATACGAACACAAACCACCTCAGCCCCGCGATGGGGAACGTGAACATGAGGCGTACGCCAAGTTTGGCGCCGACGATCGACGCGGCTGCCAAGACCAACGCCGGGACCCACGACACCAGCCCCGCCCACGCGAAGATACCGAGCGAGACCGTGCCAAATGCGATCGTGATCACCAGCTTGAGTGCGTTGCCGGTGATCAGGTCGTGACGCAGTGTTCCAACGAGGACGCCCAGCAATAGAAAACCCACGCCCGCTTGAATGAAACCCCCGTAAACGCCGGCCAAGAATAGGCTGGCGTAGGAACGCGGAGCTTCTTGCGGAGTCAGTGTGGGTCCTTCGCTCGGGATCAGAGTTTGTTTCCGAAAGGCGATGAGTGCCGCCATGAGGATCATCGTCGCGAGCATGATCGGTTTGAGGACCTCGCGCGGGGCCCAGGTTGCGAGTAGCGCGCCCACGATCGCTCCAAGCAGGGTGGGGATCAGGATTGGAACAATCGCACGGGTGTCGAGCTTGCCTTTGCGGTGCATTGCCGCGGTCCCTGCGATACTTTGCGTGACGACTCCGAGCCGATAGGTCCCGTTTGCGACGTCCGCAGGCAGTCCGAGCGCCATCAAAGCTGGCAGCACGATCATCCCGCCGCCGCCCGCCAAGACGTTGACCACCGTCGCGAGCACGCTAGCTGCTGCGAGGATCGCGAGGCTTTGGTAACTCAGCTCCTCAATCATGCACGTTCCGCGGGCCGACTATACTCCGTTTTCGTTTGTCGGTACGTGGCGCCGCAAAGCATGCTAGCGTCCGCGAGCGTGAAGAAGACCTACGTCTTGGACACCAATGTGGTCCTTCACGACCCGTTAGCGGTCTATAAATTCGAGGACAACTCGGTCGTCCTACCGATCTTCGTCATCGAAGAGGTCGATCAATTCAAAAAAGAGTTGAGTGAGTTGGGGCAGAACGCTCGGCACCTCTCGCGCATCCTCGACGAGCTTCGAAATAAAGACGGCCGCACGCTCGATCAAGGCGTGCCGCTCGAGAGCACCGGTGGTGATCTCCGGGTTGCCGTCCCTCCCGAGATGCCCCAGCGAGCCCCCGGGCCTGGCGAGATGGATCGCTTCATCCTGCAGATGGCGCTCGACCTGCGAGACGAGCACCCGGACCGGCCTCTCATCTTCGTCACGATGGACACGAACTTACGCATTCGTGCCGATGCACTCGGGCTCAAGGCTGAAACATACGAAGGTGGCCGTGTTTCGATCGACGAGCTCTACTCGGGCGTCGTTACGGCCGATGTGAATGGCGATGTGGTCGACCGATTGGCCAAGCGTGAACCCATCGATGCCGGCGAGCTCGATGTCGAGCTCTCCCCGCATGCGGGCCTCGTGCTTCGTGAGCACGATCGT
>CAZHPJ010000558.1:0-1839 GCA_964534585.1 uncultured Sandaracinaceae bacterium
GGATGAGTCGGAGCTCGCCAAGGCAAAGGCGGCCCACGCTCGATTGGTCGCCGGCCACAATGAACCCCGAGCTCGACCACGTTGACTTCGCGACATGGACTACTGATCCCGAGCTCGAGCAACGCTTGTTGGGCTGTGGACTGGTCACAAGCCGGGGCGAGCTCGGCGGAAACGACGTCAACGCCGACGGCATCGTGGTGAGCCCCTATGGGAAGACGCTCAACGCATACGAGCTCATCGTGAACACGCCCGGACTGGAAGGCTGGGGCGACTACCTGCGCCTGAACAGTTTTTCGGTCCGTCTGTCGTGCGGGGAAAGGGCCCCGGGCGCCGTCGCGCACACGTACTACAAGTGGCACGAGACCCAAATTTACCAGATGTTCTACGACCGCAATGTGGTCTTCAGAGCAGGCTTCCTCATCCACGAAGCGGGTCATGCTGCGGGGTTGCCCGACCACGCGAACGCCGACCAGGATCGAGCCTGGGACGATCGAGGCCCGTACGCTCTGCAGCTCGAGTTCCTCGCCGCTGTCTACTACGCACCGGAGCTCTCAAAGGGTCACAAGGACGCCGCCAAGCGCGAGTTCAACTGGATCGCGAGGAGCAAGTTCGTGATGCCGATGGACGTGACATTGGAAGATCTGGGGTGAGCCTGACGTAGAGCCCGACAACGGCGAGAGCGTATGGATCGCAGAAAGGCCCCGCCGGAGCAGGGCCCTTCATTGGATGCCACGGACTGCCAAATAGCGTCCGTCGTCGCGGCGCCTACTGTCCGAGGCTCTCGTCGGTGAGCGCGATGGCGTGGACAATCAACGGATGGACCTGCGCTTGAGCCGCGCAGTCCTCGATCCAGTCGTTGGGGTCGGGCGAGCCGCCGTTGGCGCAGCCGTCCGTCTTTCGGAGAACCGCTTCGAGCTTGTCTCGAGCGGCGTTGAACTTGCCTTGGTCGACCTTGGCAAGCGCTTGGCCGATGTGCTTGGCCATGTTCTTCTGCAAGCTGCGGTTCTTGAAGGCCGCAGGATCCAGGCCGTTCACCACGTCAATCGCGTTCTCCAGTGTGTCCGCGAGCTCGCCTTCGGCGGTGGATGCAACGACGGTCACGCTGGAGATGGCGCTGTCCGCGAGGCCATCACTAACGATGAGATCGATCTGGTAGGTGCCTGACAGGTCAGGCGTGAACGTAGTTGTCTGCGCGGTGGGATCGTCTACCGTGGCCACGCTGCCTAGAGGCGCAGTGACGAGGCTCCACTCGTAGGAGAGCGAGTCGCCGTTTGCGTCGACACTGGCACCGCCATCGAGAAGTACGATGTCGCCCACACGCACAGCCTGGTTGTTACCCGCGTCGGCGACCGGGGGCACGTTGTCAAAGCTGACGAGCACGTCGTCGGGCGTGCTCGGCAAGCCGTTGGAGTCGGTCACGACCAGGGTGGCCACGTAGTTGCCGTACGCGTCGGGTACGAAGCTCGGCGTTGCAGAGCCCGGGTCGTCGAGTGCCGCGGCACTTCCACTCGGGGTCGACAGGGTCCACGCGTAGGTGAAAGCATCGCCGTCGAGATCGTAGCTTCCCGTTCCATCGAGTTGTACGACGGTTCCGATCGCAATGATCGCTTGGTCGAGACCGGCGTCGGCGATTGGAGCTTCATTGCCGACGTACTCCGCCACCACCCAGGGAGACAGGCTAGTGGCGCCGGCACAGATTTGGTTGGTCACCGTGTTGATGCACATGACAAAGGCGCACGGAAAAGTTTGACGTATGCCCTAAAAAATACGTTAATCAATACGTTTTTAACTCCCCTCGGAAAAATAGAAGATACCGATACAATTCACAGCGATGACATC
>CAZHPJ010000559.1:0-1828 GCA_964534585.1 uncultured Sandaracinaceae bacterium
AGGTGTGTCGGCGGTCATGGTGTTCCTCGACGTCATGTACCGACGCCTCGCCGCACCGGACAGCAAGGTCGCCGAGCTCGCAGCCCGCATTTTTGGTGTTGAGAGTCCCGAGGGGATGGAAACGCTGACGACGATGGGTCCGGTCGTCAGTGCAGTCATCGGCGTGGCCCTCGTGTATTTCGCGTTTTGGACCGCGGAGCAACACGCGGCGGAACCGGGCAAGCAATCGCGCATCAAGCCGATCATCGAAACGGTCTTTGCCTGTGCCGGCCTCGGCCTGTTGGGGTGGATCATGATTCGGCCGGACGTCGAGTCGCGCTGGTTCTACTTGTTGCTCTACTCGCTGTCCGCCGGTTTGTGGCTGTTCAACGTGTTGCGCGAGCGCGCGCCGGGCTGGCCCGGAAAGCTTGCTTCCTTCTTCGTCGTCACGGCGATCTACGTCTACATCACGCTCAACTACTTCCCGGACGGCTATAGCTGGTCCAAAGAGCTCTCCCTGATCATGCTGCTCTGGGTCGGCTTCCTCGGTGCAAGCGTGTGTGCACACGAAGGCAAGCACATTCAAGTGGGCGCGCTGAAACGAGTCGTCCCTCCGTCCATGTCGCGTTGGATGGACGCGCTGGGCTTCCTCTTCACCGCGGCCTTCTGCTTCTTCATGGCATTGCTCGGCTACGAGTACGCGAAGGAAGCGCTCATGCTCGAGGGTCGCTTCGAGCAAACCAACATCCCAGATTGGGTCGCGACGATCGCGGTTCCGGCCGCGTTCGCCATGACGATGATTCGCTACATCGCCGCCGCCTTTAGCTCCATCATGGACGGCTCGTACGGCGCTACTCCTGAAGACGAGGACATAGCCGCTGCGGCGGCCCAGGCCTCGACAGAGGGAGCAGAACGATGACCCAAGCTCGCGAGCGAAAGCTCCCCTTTCTCATCATTATCGCCATCATCATCTTCCTGCCGTTCCTCGGCAAAGGCGGCCTCCTGGCGGCTGCCATCATCGGTGCGGCGCTGGTTGGCTCGCCGCTGTTCGTTCTCATCGGCATCGCCACGCTGGGCAGCCTCTTCCTTTGGAGCGACTTCCGAGACACCAACCAATTCACGATCGTCATCGAAGGCATTCGCAGCCTTGCCGACAGCCCCACCCTGCTCGCCATCCCGTTCTTCATCATGAGCGGCGCGGTCATGAGCAAGGGCCAGATCAGCCAGCGCTTGATCGACTTCGCGCATGCCTTCATCGGATGGGTCCCCGGGGGCATGGCGATGAGCGGCGTCCTCGCGTGCATGCTCTTCGCCGCGATCAGCGGTTCGAGCCCGGCAACCGTCGTCGCAATTGGCACCATGATGGGCCCGGCCCTCATTGCGGAGGGCTACCGAGAGCGCTTCTCCCACGGCTTGCTCACATCGGCGGGTTCGCTCGGTATTCTGATTCCGCCGTCGATCCCGATGATCGTGTATCCGATCGTCAACCAGACTGCGGTGATCGAGGTCGAGCGCCTGTTCGCTTCGGGGTTCGGTCCCGGCCTCGTCATGGGCTCGATTCTGATCGGCTATTCGTTCTACCAAGGCATCGTCGACAAGGTCCCGACCTCGCCGTTCAAGCTCAAGAAGCTGGCGGCAGCGACCCGAGACGGCTTCTGGGCGTTGATGTTTCCGATCTTGATTCTCGGTGGCATCTACGGCGGTATCTTCAACGCGGTCGAAGCGTCCGCCGTCAGCGTCGCCTACGCGGTCGTGGTCGAGGTCTGGTTGCACCGCGCACTCAAGCTCAAGGCCATCCCCGGCATCTTCGGCGAGACGGGTGTGTTCCTCGGTTCCTTCCTCGTGATCA
>CAZHPJ010000560.1:0-1817 GCA_964534585.1 uncultured Sandaracinaceae bacterium
GGATGTTCGAACAATGAGTAGGCTCATCGGATACGTCGCGAATCGAGCCGACCGAATGCGCGACGCGCTCTACCAGGAGCGCGCGGTACTTCGCCAAGAGACGGCGCCTGCTGACGCAAGCGGTTGGGGCATTGGTTTCTATCACGGCGATGAGGTGCTCCATAAGAAGCGTCCCACGCGCGCAGGAGAGCGCGTCGATTGGCAGAACATCGCGGGCGACGTTCGCTCGGATTGTGCGGTGTTGCACATGCGCCAACCGACGGTCGGAGACTTCCGCGCGGAGAACGCGCACCCCTTCCGCATGCGGAGCTGGCTCTTCGCGCACGAAGGGACGATCGGCCGCTTCGACGCGATGCGCGAGAATCTCGCTGAGATGATCCCCGACTTCCTTCGCCGCAACATCCGCGGCCAGACCGACAGCGAGTATCTCTTTCACACCGTGCTCGCCCTGCTCCACGACGCTGGACAGCTCGACAACCCCGACGTCAGCCAAGCACGGGCCCTCCCCGCGATCAGCGCGGCAGTCACTGTGGTCGAACGACTCGCCGCAGAGGTCGGTAGCACCAACAACAGCTTGAGCTTCATTCTGACCAACGGCCGCTCGATGTACGCGCTCCGCCACGGCGCACCGATGACCTACGTCGAACGCCAAGGCCTGCACGATCCGCCCGAGGACTACGCGCTCCCACCGACCGGCAGCACGCAACTGCGCTACGTCATGATGGTCAGCGGCATCGAGCAGAACCCAGTGGGCTACGAATCGGTCCCCGAGCGGGCGGTGGCGGTCATCGACCGTGAGCTCGAGGTGACGGTACACGCACTTTGAGTATGCTCGGCCTGTGAGCGCGGAAAACCAGCTGATCATCATTCTTTGCACGGTGCCCAACGAGGCCACGGCTCGGAAGCTAGCCAGCGGCCTCGTCGAGGAGCGCCTAGCGGCGTGCGTCAACGCGATTCCCGGAGTGAGGTCGTTCTACCGTTGGCAGGGCAAGCTAGAGACCGAGTCGGAGATTCAGCTATTGATCAAGACGCGGCAGGAGCGGTTCGACGAGCTGGCAGCGTGGCTCGAGGTCAATCACCCGTACGACGTGCCGGAAATCGTGGCGATACCGGCAGAGCGGGTGAGCGAGGCATATCTCGCGTGGGTAGTGGAGCAGACCAGCTGAGCACAGAGAACGTCAACGTCGATTTGTGGAGGGGCGCGGCGGAGCGCGATGCGGGGGTTCAGTCGACTTCAACGTTACGCTTCGCCGATACTCCGCACGTTTGGCGCGACTTCGAACACCCCTCGACGCTTCGCCTTGGCAAGAATACGCAACGCATCGCGGTAACCGCGACGCAGCATCATTCTCGCGCGCGACCGCGACGTAAACGGCAACCGCCCGAGATCCGGCGACACGACCAGGACCTGAACCTGAGGGTACATCTTGTGGATCAAATCGATGCCGCGCTTTTCTTTCTCGTTGAGGATGATGTTCAACGACTGACGGAGCACCGCGAGGCCGCCTTGATAGACCAGCGATGGGCTACCGGCTCGCGCAACGTGCGGACGATAGACGTTCGAGACGATCACGACATCAGCGCCGGCCTCGACCGCCAAGTCGATGCTGAGCGTGCGCACGACTTCACCGTCGACGTAGAAGCGATCGCCAATGCGGTGCGGGCGGAACAGCCCGGGCACGCATGTCGAAGCGGCCACCGCCTTGCTGATCGGGACCTCGTCTCGGTATCCGCGGCCGAATACTACGCGGCCCCGGCCGTCGATGTCGGCTGCCGTAACCAGTAGATGCTTGTCGAGGTCGCGAAAATCGTCGGTC
>CAZHPJ010000561.1:0-1803 GCA_964534585.1 uncultured Sandaracinaceae bacterium
ATGAGGTCCGCAAGGTTCAGCAGTGCCGAAGCGAGGGCGCCGAGAACGAAACCGATCTGAACAGCGAGCGTGAGCCATGAGGCTTCAGTCGTTGAGAGACCCCATTCAACTTCGAGTTGTGGCGAAACCGCTGAAGCCGAGAACCACAGGGTGAGGACGAGCAGTTGGCTACCGGCGACGACAAGCAGTGCCCGGCGCTGTGCACCGCCCTCGATCGCTATGTCGGGCTCCATTCATCCTCCTGTGGCAATCCAACCAGACGTAGTCCCGATAATTCCGGGTCGGTCGTCCTATTGCCACCCAGCTCGCGGGCGAACGAGTAGCCTGCCGTGAAATCGCGAGAGAGGGACCCCATGTCAGATCTGTTCTTGGTCATTCACGTGTTGGCGGGTGCTATCTGGTTCGGCGGGGCTGTGTATCTCGAGGGCCTCATGGCGGGAGCCGTTCGTTCGAAGGATCCGGTGACCATCATGACGGTGGGCGTGCAGGCCGGTAAAACCAACCAGCGTCTGTTCTCAGTCGCCGGAATCTTGGTATTTCTATCCGGGATACTCGTAGTTCTTGATGGGGCGAGAGTGTGGAAGTTCGATATGTTCTTCGTATCAATCGGGTTCGCCCTATCGATTCTTGTCATTGCGCTTGGCCTGTTCTACTTCAAACCCAACGGTGCGGAACTCGAAGAATTGATCGAGGAGCACGGCCTCACAAGCGCCGAGGCGATGGCGAAAGCCAAACAACTGGGCAACATGGGCCACTTCGTGACACTCATGCTGACCATCGCAATGATCGCCATGGTCCTGAAACCGGGGTTCTGAGCGCACTTCGGTCGTCGTCGCTTCTCTGTCTACTCATCTCGCGTCCGTCCTACACTCCGGCGTTCAAGGGGACGTAGCTCAGTTTGGCAGAGCACCTGGTTTGCAACCAGGGGGTCGTCGGTTCGAGTCCGATCGTCTCCACCGCCCTTTTGCATCGCTCGAACACGAGGAGTTGTTGTGCCAGAGGCTGTGATTGTCGACGCCGTTCGGTCGCCACTCGGAAAGCGCAACGGCGCTCTCGCCGACTGGCATCCGGCGGACCTTGCTGCGCAAACCCTGAAGTCGCTCGCGGAGCGCACCGGTCTCGATCCCGTCCTTGTCGAAGACGTGATCATGGGCTGTGTGTCACAGTCAGGGGATCAGACCTGGAACATAGGGCGAAACGCGGTGCTCGGAGCTGGTTGGCCCGAATCGGTGCCAGGTGTGACGATCGATCGACAGTGCGGATCTTCGCAGCAAAGTGTGCATTTTGCTGCCCAGGGAATCATGGCCGGTGCCTACGACGTTGTCGTCGCCGCTGGTGTCGAAAGCATGAGTCGAGTGCCCATGGGTTCGTCGGCAAATGGTGGACGTCCATTCGGCGAACGGATGCGCTCCCGATATCAAGACAGTCTCATACCGCAGGGACTTTCCGCGGAGATGATCGCTGAAAAGTGGCAAATCGGACGCGAAGAACTCGACGCATATGGTTACGACTCTCAGATGCGAGCTCTCAAGGCGACTGAGGAGGGTCGCTTCGAGAACGAGATCGTACCGATCGAGATGAAACACGATGGGGTCACGTCGTTCGTCACGAGGGACGAGGGCATACGTCCTGGGACCACATTGGAGGCACTGGCCGCGTTGCAACCTGCCTTCAAGGAAGACGGCGTCGTCACCGCTGGAAATTCCTCTCAGATCACAGACGGCTCAGCCGCACTATTGATGATGTCCCGGGAGAAGGCCGACGAACTGGGGATGCGATCCCGTGCCCGTTTCGTGTCGTTCT
>CAZHPJ010000562.1:0-1799 GCA_964534585.1 uncultured Sandaracinaceae bacterium
GAGGAGTTCGGCGGCGCACAGTTTGGTGATGAGCGTCTCAGCAAGCGATTGGTGGAGTTGGCGAGAGACTTCTATGCTCGTCCCCAGGCGAGCATTCCTCAGGCATGCGATTCTCGAGCGCGGACGAAGGCCGCGTACCGCTGGATATCTCATCCCATGATCAACATTGAAGCTGTCCTTGCGCCGCACTACGAAGCGACGACGCGACGAATCGACGAAGAGTCCGTCGTGCTCGCGGTCCAGGATACGACGAGCTTCAACTACAGCACTCATGTTTCCACGGAGGGGTTGGGGCCGATCGGCTCGCCCCAGAAAGGGCCGCAGGGAATCATGATGCACGACACGGTGGCCTTCACGGTCGACGGGGTGCCTCTGGGTCTGGTCGATGTGCAGGCCTGGGCTCGTGATCCGAAGGAGGTCGGGAAGAAGCACACGCGATTCAAGCGGCCGATTGAACAAAAGGAGAGTGCGAAGTGGTTACATAGCTTCAAGGCAGCGTCGGCCGTGCAGGCTGCTTGTCTCAATACGAAGGTGGTGAGCGTTGGTGACCGCGAGGCCGATATCTACGAGCTGTTCGCCCTCGTTCTGGCTCAGCCGAACGGGGCTCAGCTTCTGGTGCGAGCGGAACACGACCGGCTCGTTCAAGATGGGAACGGCCGTCTCTTTGCGCATCTGAATCAGCAAAAGATTGCTGCCACGCGTGTTGTCGATGTCCCTCGCACGAACAAGAGCAAGGCTCGAAGAGCCACGCTGGGAGTTCGTTTCGCGCCGGTGACGCTCTGCCCGCCAGTCAAGAAGAAGTCGAAGCTCAAGCCGATCGATCTATGGGCTGTTCTTGCATCCGAGGTCGACGCTCCCGACGATGTCGTGCCCTTGAAATGGATGCTGCTGACGACCATCGAGGTCGAGACCGCCGAAGACGCGTTCGAGAAGCTGGACTGGTACGCCAAGCGCTGGGGCATCGAGGTCTTTCACAAGACCCTCAAGAGCGGCTGCCGCATCGAGGATCGCCAATTGGCCACGGAGCCAAGGCTCGAGAACTGCCTTGCAATCGACCTCGTCGTCGCGTGGCGCATCCTGCTCCTAACGATGCTGGGCCGGCATGACCCCGATCAGCCCTGCACGGCGTTCTTCGAGGAGCACGAATGGAAGGCGGTGATTGCCTTCACGCAGGGGCCTGAGAACGTCCCCGAGAGCACCCCGCCGCTGCGGGAGGTAACCCGCATCGTCGCGGCGCTCGGAGGATTTCTGGGTCGCAAGGGGGATGGCGAGCCCGGCATCAAGAGCCTCTGGATTGGGCTCCAACGCCTCGACACGATCGCAGCCGCCTGGCTTGCATTTGGGCCCGAGAGCCGCACCCGCGCGCCGCCCTGAACGCCTGTGTCCAGAAACCCCGGATCTGGGTAAAGAGAAGACTATAAGAGGGAAACGCTCTTCCTTTTACCTTGACGAATCGAGCTTCCCGCCCTCCGAGACCCATGGCGGAGAATTGCCGGAGTTCCACATAGATGAGCGCCCCTTCTGCGTATTGGCCGCGCATTTTCGGCCCTTGGCACCCCGGTTGCATCGGGTTCTCGCCGGAATGGACTATCCGGGTGCGGTGCGCCTCGCACTGAACCCGCCGAGGGATTACGATGCGCACTCGTCCCGCTCCTCGTCCCGCCATCACCGCCGGCCTCTTGGTCTTCGGACTGCTGCTCGCGGGCTCGGCCTCAGCGGATACCGTGCTGGGACCGGACGACTTCGATGGCGGCTTCGGAAACTGGTCCAATGTCGGTGGTGATGACATGGACTGGACG
>CAZHPJ010000563.1:0-1796 GCA_964534585.1 uncultured Sandaracinaceae bacterium
TGGTGCGATCCGCTCTGCGGTCTGGGCCAAGGTTTTGTAATTTATTAACTCCTGTGTTCAGTTCTGGCTCGCCCAGGTTAGGTAGTAATACCCCTTTTAGTGTTGAGGACACCCAGGGAGGTTGGCCGCTCGAATCGGCTCGTCTCGACCAATACCTCCATCTTGCAGGTGGATGGATAGCCAATAAAAAAAGGGTAAGAATCTTAGCGACTCTTACCCTTTTTAATTTGCCGGATTAGAAATCCGATTTGCTCAAAAACAACATTAGAACTTCATTGTTGTCATGATATAGAACCAGTTTGAATCCTGATCGTTATTACCACCAGCTACTCTTGGTGTAGTAGTACCTTTATTACTATTAGCATAATCTTCAACGTATTTACCATTAATGAAACGTGAGTAGCCAAAGACAACACCAAAGTTCTTAAACATTTTATACTTGAGTGTTAAATCAATTTCATCACCATAATTATTACTCGTGGTAAACCCACCACCAGAACTGTTTGCTCTCGCACCGCCAGCAACAGTGTACCAGGAATCTGTCCTTTGATCCGCGCTGAAATTATGCCAGGTAGCCTTCACCAAAAGCTTCTTTGTAGGTTTAAATGTTAAATGAAACTGATGGTCTCTTATGTTCTGCCATGCCATGAAATCGATATAACCCATCGTTGCGTGGCCTGTCGGGTATAGTTGACTGAATGTTTTATTGTCACCATCATTAGGATCATCATCACCGGAAGCAAATACATAGCCATAACCTACTCTCGGAGTCCAAGGCACATTTTTAAATGTATAACCAACGTTATAAGCGCCACCGTAAGCGTCAATACTTTTTGATGCTGCTCCTAAACGACCTGATCCGGAGGTAGTTCTTCCCCGCTGAAATGCCTGCTCAAACGTGAAATCTACACCCGGCAACCATGGTATGTTTTTACCAACTATCCTGGCACCTATATGATAACGCGTCTCTTTTGTTCCGCTGTTTCTTCCGATTCCTGAGGTGTTTCCTTGATCCCTCCTGTCGCCAGCAATTTGTCTGATAGCGGTATAGGGCTCAACTGTTAGTCCCTCTGCTACCTTAATACCAGAATAAAAACCCCAGAATATCTCATCTGTTGTGCTGGTGTCTCCGCTTAATGAGGTGCCAACTCCGCCAACGTTAGCACCGCCAGAGCCTGATATACGGCTACCGTTACCTATATCGCCAGATGCACCACCTGTATCTCTCTCCTGTATCTGGTAACCCCATAGATCAACCCATGCATTTTTCTTGTTATCATATCTGACTCTTAAACCATCGTAAGACCTTGACTGGTTGGCCCAATTCAAGGTACCAAACCATCTGTGGTTACCATACCACTGCTGCCATCTACCCGCTCTTACTTCTACATTAGTGAGCAGCGAATTTAAATCACCAAGATTTCTTAACTCTGCATAACCTTCGAGCAAGTCAACCCTGGCAAGGTTTCCAACAGTATTCTGCTCAGCACCCCACGTGCGGGAATCCTGAAGTTTAACAAAGCCTCTTACGTTTTTATTAACATCCGCATCCAGATAGATCCTTGTTCTCTGAAGAGTAAAATCAGTGCCTCTGTTTTGTCTGTTCCCATCATTGTTTTGCCTACCCTCAAACCTGTGCCTGATTTCAAAACCCATCTTCAATCCTCTGATCTTCGGCGCAACTACATTTCCGCCTTTAGGCGTTGATTCCAGCGCCTCTATCCTCTTAATGAGGTCAGACATTGCCGGCTCAGCAGCCTTAACATCCTGCACCCCAACCAGCGCGCACGCTGATG
>CAZHPJ010000564.1:0-1796 GCA_964534585.1 uncultured Sandaracinaceae bacterium
GAACAAGATCCTCGAACGGGCGGTGAACCTGAAGAATTTCCTCAAGGGCAAGGATCGCATCAAAAAGGTGGCGCAGTACGTTGCCGAGCACTACCGGCAAAATGTGGAGCCACTTGGCTATAAGGCATTTCTGGTGGGCGTAGACCGCGAGGCCTGTGCGCATTACAAGCATGCGCTCGATGAGTACCTGCCACCGGAGTATTCCGAGGTGGTTTACACCGGAAGTAATAATGATTCGGAATTATTGAAAGAGTTTCACCTTGATCCGAAGAAAGAACGGCAGATCCGAAAAAGCTTCAACAAGCTGGACCAGCAGCCAAAGATCCTCATCGTCACCGAGAAACTGCTGACCGGTTTCGATGCCCCGGTGCTTTATGCCATGTATCTCGACAAGCCGATGCGCGACCACACCCTGCTGCAGGCCATCGCGCGGGTGAATAGGCCCTATGAGAACGAGCAGGCTGAAATGGTGAAGCCCCACGGCTTCGTGCTTGATTTCGTTGGCATCTTCGACAAGCTCGAAAAGGCGCTCGCCTTTGACAGTGAAGAGGTCAATGCCATCGTCAAGGACCTCAAGCTGCTGAAGGTGCTGTTTAAGAGCAAGATGGAGCAGCAGGCTCCGGACTACCTGGCACTGATTGCACGCAACTTCGATGACAAGGATGTCGATACCCTGATCGAGCATTTCCGCGACCCTGAACGGCGCAAGGCATTTTTCAAGGAGTACAAGGAAGTCGAGATGCTCTACGAGATCATCTCCCCGGATGCCTTCCTGCGACCGTATATCGAAGACTACGGCACGCTGTCGGCTATCTACAATGTGGTGCGCAAGGCCTATACGAAACGTGTCCAGGTTGATCGCGCTTTTCAGCAGAAGACCAACGAACTGGTGCAGAAACACGTGGGAACGGATTATATCCAGCCCGTTACTGAAGTGTTTGAGATCAATGAAGACACCGCAGCGTATATAGCCGCGAAGAAGAATGGCGATGGCAGCAAGGTCATCAATCTTGTTAAGAGTATCGAGAAGAAAGCAGAAGACGAAAGCGATGATCCTTACCTGATCGCAATGGCCGAGCGTGCCCAGGCGGTGCAGGAGCGTTTTGAAGAGCGCCAGACCAGCACGGCCGAGGCGCTGGCGGCGTTGCTGGAGGAAGTGAAGAAGAATGAGACACGCAAAAAGGAACAGGCCGAGAAGGGTTTCGACGGGCTAACCTTTTTTGTTTATCGAACCCTGCTCGACTCAGAAATCGGCAATGCCGAAGATGTAAGCCGCAAGATTAAGGCGGCTTTTGTTGAGTATCCCAACTGGAAGCAGAGCGAGGCGTCCCTGCGCGAATTGCGCAAGCAGGTGACGTTTGCCATTTTCGCCGAAACCGAAGACCTGGATCATGTTACGGCGCTGGTCGATGAACTGTTCACACTGCTGGACAAGGCAGACAGGATCTAGTGTGAGACAGAAAGAAGCACTGAAGCGTACTTTCAAGGCACGGGTAGGCCACTGGGCCGATAAACTGGATGTGAAAGTGAACTGGCTGGGTGTCCGACCGATGCAGAACAAGTGGGCCTCGTGCTCCACCAATGGCCACCTGAACTTCAATGCCGATCTTCTGGGCCTTGACCAGGATCTCTGGGACTACGTCATCGTCCATGAACTGCTGCATTTTTTCGTACCTAATCATGGCAAACTATGGAAAAGCCTGATGCGAGTGCGTATTCCACGCCAAGCCTGCCACTGATTCCAGCGCAAGCCTGCCCCCCATTCCAGACGAAAGCTGCCACTGATTCCAGGGCAA
>CAZHPJ010000565.1:0-1794 GCA_964534585.1 uncultured Sandaracinaceae bacterium
GATCGGGTCAGGAAGCTTGGCGACATTGGAAAGCGCAAATTCGGAAGCCCGCGTGAAGGTGTGGCGAACGTGGGCCATTTGAAGAAGCGATTTGCTGGGGATGCATCCGAAATTCATGCATTCCCCACCCAAGGCGCGGCGTTCGACTGCAAGCACGCGGAGTCCCATGTTCGATGCCATAACCGAAACGGCCATTCCAGCCGGGCCCAATCCGATTACGCCAGCGTCGTAGTCGTATCGCATGTTCCCCCTTTCGAAAAGCGGTTGAGGTCTTTGAATGCGGCTTTTAGAGTATAGCGGGCGGAGGGAACAGTGCCAGCTCTCCGTCTTTCTCGTTCGACCAGAAATAGGCGAGAAGCAGCGATACAAGAGCGATGAACGCATCGGCGATTAAGTATGGTGAGGCGACGATTCTAACGGTCGACGTATGCACCCACCAGCGGCCCCAGCAATACGGTCGGAAGGATGAGCCCCATGGAAGCTGTTGCGAACACCTGAGCTGAGCCGGTCTCCCGAGTCAGCCACCAGACAAGTGCGAATCCCGCTGCTCTGCCACCAATCCATGAGAGCTGCCGGCCGATCCAAATCGTAAAGAAGCGCTGAGGCCATCGTTGCTCTTGCATTGCCATTTCTTGCTGATCGGGATTGAAGAATGATATGGAAAACTCCATTTGGGCGCACGGAATGTCTACACTAGCTTTGGAAGGTGAGCGCGATGACGAGTCTAGAGCTCGTTGATTTGAGCAAGCGTTTCCGTGATGTCGTTGCCGTTGCCAGCGTTGCGATGCAGATCGACGCGGGGGAGTTTCTGGTGGTTATCGGCCCGACCGGATGTGGAAAGACGACGTTGTTGCGCCTGATCGCCGGACTTGACGAGCCGACAACCGGCGAGATCCGGTTCGACGGCCAGTCGATGAAGGGCGTGCCTCCGAACGAAAGGCGCGTGAGGATGGTCTTCCAAGACTACGCTTTGTATCCCCATCTGCGTGTCTATCAGGATCGCGGCTACTCGAATCTCGGATTCCCGTTGAACGTGCTGGGAATGACAGGCGACACCCTGCGATCGAGAATCGAAAAGTTGGCGGCGCGAATCGGCATTGCCAAGCGGCTATTCCCGCAACGGCCCGGAGAGCTCTCTTCAGGAGAGCAACAGAAAGTTGCATTTGGTCGGGCATTATCTCTTCCGCCTTGCGTGTTGTTACTGGACGAGCCTTTTTCCAATCTCGATTCCATCAGTCGAATTCAGGCGCAGAAGGAACTCAAGGCGGAACACGCCGAGAACCGTGTCACCACCATCCACGTTACACACAGCCTTGCCGAAGCCTTCCTGTTGGCCGACAGAGTCGCCGTGATGGACGAGGGCCGAATTGTGCAAGTGGGCACACCCGAGCAAATCAAGGCTCAGCCCACGAACGATTTGGTCAAGACACTGATCGAAAGCGGTCAGCGGTTCTGAGGACTGTGTCGGCGCTCGAAAGCAGAACGGGTGCGATTGGCGATGCCGACCAAGGTCAGCATGATGGGCACTTCGACGAGCACTCCAACAACCGTCGCCAGCGCGGCCCCGGATTCCAGCCCGAACAAAGAAATGGCTGCAGCTACCGCCAGCTCGAAGAAGCCTCGACCCTCAAGTGCACCTCGTAAGTACGCGATATATGCTGCGATGGACATAGGTGGGCCTGCCTGAGAAGCGCTCAATCCTTCTCAGATCTGGTGTTGATATACCGATGTGGTGCAGTACTATCTGCAGCATATTGCAAATAGCGAAAGGCGAGATGACCTCGACATTCGAGC
>CAZHPJ010000566.1:0-1790 GCA_964534585.1 uncultured Sandaracinaceae bacterium
TGTCTTTGTTGGGGACGGTGGCAGTGACGAGTTCACCGGCGCGCGGGCGGCAGGCGTGATCCTGAACGGCGCCAACGATCTGAGCCCGGTGGTCGATCGGGTAGAGGTGTTCTGGGACCGGCCCTGAGGTATTAGCACTACTGTGTCACGAATCTGGTGCGTAAGAGATCGATCACACAGCGGTTTTGCGCAGCCCATGCAGGTGAGTCTGGCGGCGCTCGCGGCGCCTGGCGACTGCGGCGGTCGGGTCCGTTGAGGCGATGGCAACAGGGACAGCGAGGCAGCCACGTCGCGATGACGCGCGCAATGGCCCGGCGAACCGTGATGAAGGAGTCAGCGAAGTGCCGCTCCGGTCGCGAGGAGGTGCGCACCGTCTCGATGCGACCTTCGAGCCTCAGGGGGGAAAAGCCGAGCACGCTCGGCAACGATGAATGCGTAGCAGGACAAGACCGCAGAGACATGGTGATGCCAGCCGGGATAGCGACGCCCCTCGAAGTGGTCGAGTCCCAATTGACCTTTCATATCTTCGTAGGCGCGTTCGGTGCGCCAGCGCTGTTTGACCTGACGGATCAACCACTTCCTGGTGACGTGTTTTGGCGCGGTGATGAAGTGGAACTTGTTGGGCGCTTTCTTGCCGTCCTCCCATTCCATGAGAAGCCAGACGACTTCTCGCTCCGCTCGTGGAATGCCCTCGTCGCAGATGGGAAGGACTCGTCGGGCGACGAATCGCGCAGACAGTTTTCCCTTGGTTCCTTCGCGCCATGTCGTTCGACGAAAGCCACCTCGTTCAACGATCTTGTTGGCGTACTCGGCGGCGGTCAGGGTCCGTCCACCGCGACGGCGCTCGAGTTTGTCGAGTTGCCAGACCTTCGTGATGGAAGTGACGGCCACACCGTAGGAAAAGCTCTTCTTGCGCAGTTCGCGGCGAAATCGGCTGGAGCTTCCGTACGCTGCGTCGACCAGGAACATTCCGCGGGGAATGTCATCAGCGAGTGCCCGGTCGGCCATGTCCAGAGCGAGCTCGAGCTTGGTCTTGAACTCGACGTCGTCGGGGATGCGCGCCTCCTCGCGCCGCGCATCGTCATCGGTCCAGTCGCGCGGCAGGTACAACTCGAAGTCGATCGGAAGATGCTCCGTTGGAGTTGCGACGCTGAGACTGACACCCACTTGGCAATTCGTTACCTTGCCTGCCGAGCCGGTGTATTGGCGCTTGACACCGACCGAGTGAGACCCTTGCTTCAAGAAGCCCGTGTCGTCGACGATCCAGTGTGTGATCGGCTCGCGCTCTGTCAGCGCCGACACACCATAGCGGGCTGCTTCGCGACGCACATCGCGGTCGCTCCACGGAGAGTCCGTGACGAAGTGCTGGATCCGCTGGTGCTGAGCATTGACTCGACGCGTATCCGGGTTGGCCCGCGCCGAGATCGGCTCCATGCTCTTGCGGTCACCGTCGCCGAACAGTCCCATCGCGTAGACCGCGTACGATTCTCTGCGCCCGTCGAGTCCGAGCGCATCACCGATCCGATCGAAATACGCGAGCAGCCTGCGCTGCCCGCTGGCGTCCAGGTTGAAATCTTCCATACCCCCTTGAGATCACGCCTGATCGTCAGGGCCAACCCCATTGGCAGAGGAGATTCGCAAGCGATCGGAATGACTCAGCTTTTCAAACCGCGCTTCTCGAGCGGTTCAACACAGTAGTGGTACTTCCTCGAGGATGGCCTGCCGACCCGGGCTGCTCGAGCTGGATTCATCGAGGTGCGCCACCCCGGCCCGTTCCGCGGTCAGCCTCT
>CAZHPJ010000567.1:0-1785 GCA_964534585.1 uncultured Sandaracinaceae bacterium
GCCCGCCGAGGCGTTAAGCTCCGGGGGCGCTGTGAGGTCTGATCACCTCAATTGCTGCCGGCGTGTTGTTTGCAAGCTCAGCAATTGCCAATGAAGGCGCCATAGCGGGTGAAGGCTATGTAGGCGACTCAGCAGGCCACAACGTAGTGGATAGCAGTGGCGACTGCGTTCGCACCAGTGCCTGGAAGGTCGAGGATATGACAATCCCTTGTGGCGCCGAGCCACCAGCACCTGAAGTACATGCTGAAGCTCCACCACCACCGCCAGCCGTGATGTATGAAAGAAACGTCATGTCCACAGCTGCCCTGTTTGATTTCGACAGTGATGTACTGAAAGAAGAAGGCAAGGTTGCCCTGCATGAACTGGGTGACTCCATCAAGGCGAAGGGCGCCAAGGTCGTCGATATTGATGTTATCGGTCACACCGACAGCACTGGTCCTGCCGAGTACAACCAGGGTCTCTCAGAACGCCGTGCCAATGCAGTTGCCAATTACATTATTGGTGAAGGTATTGATGCCAGCATCATTGATGTCAGCGGTGAGGGTGAAAACAACCCGATTACCAGCAATGACACCCGTGAAAGCCGTGCCGAAAACCGCCGTGTTGAGGTTAACGTTGGTGTAGAGCAGCCTCAGAACTAACGTAATTTCTTTATTCGGTACCAAGCCCACCGTCCGCCTGTCGGCCGGTGGGTTTTTTTATCCCGGTTTTACTCTTGAGCATTGTTACACGCATAATTGCACACAGTGTCGACTACCCTGCAATCGGATTGTTGCCGTTATTCTTCTGTAACGGGTAAAGGACACACATGACAACGGTCGATACACTCATACATTGCCGCTGGATTGCTCCTGTCGAACCGGCCACCGTGACCCTTGAACACCACAGCATAGCCATCCATGAAGGGCGCATACTGGATATCCTGCCAACCGAACAGGCGCTCAAAAACTACGCAGGCACGGTTGAACATTCACTTGACCACCACCTGCTTATTCCCGGTCTGATTAATGCGCACACGCATGCCGCCATGTCGTTGCTGCGCGGCCTGGCGGATGACCTGCCCCTGAATGAGTGGCTCAATGATCACATCTGGCCTGCTGAAGCACGCTGGGTAAATGAAGAATTCGTACATGACGGGGCCCAGCTCGCCATGGCAGAGATGCTGCGTGGCGGCACGACCTGTTTCAATGACATGTATTTTTTTCCGGATGTCTGTGCGCGGGCTGCAGCCAGTTGCGGCATGCGTGCCAGCATCGGCCTGATCGTACTCGACTTTCCAACGGTGTGGGCACATGACGCCGATGAATATATATCCAGGGGACTGGCCGTACACGATCAATACCGCAGCGATCCATTGATCAAGACCCTGTTTGCACCCCACGCCCCTTACACGGTCTCGGACAAACCACTGGAACACATTCGTGTCCTTGCAGATGAACTGGATATTGGCATCCACATGCATGTCCATGAAACAGTGGATGAAGTCGACAAGGCCATTGAACTGACTGGCAAGCGTCCACTGGCACGATTACACGACCTTGGACTGGTCTCACCAGCCATGCTGGCCGTTCACATGACACAGTTAACTACGGAGGAAGTCAACCAGTATGCTGCCAGCGGCGGTCATGTTGTGCACTGCCCCGAATCCAACCTGAAACTTGCCAGTGGCTTTTGCCAGACGGAGTCACTACGTGCCGCCGGCATCAACATCGCCCTGGGCACCGACGGGGCCGCCAGCAACAATGATCTGGATATGCTGGGCGAGATGCACACCGCGGCACTGCT
>CAZHPJ010000568.1:0-1780 GCA_964534585.1 uncultured Sandaracinaceae bacterium
CAACGAGACCCCCCAGCTCTGCTGGGGCGGCAGGAGAAGTTTGACAATTCCCGGAGTGGCATGAGAACTCCCCCCAGGTTGGGCGCGAAGGAACGTAGACATCATGAATTGACCTGCCCGTCCTCAACGTTCGTGGGTTACGTTGAGAGGTGGGAAACCAATCCCAACACAGAGCCACATTGAGGAGGACAGGTCATGAAGGATTGTACCGGAGAAGTGGAAATGGGGATGCACAGTTCGGCGGGTGCGCTGCGGGGTTCATTGAATGCGGGTGGGTTTGCGCTGTACGTGGGTCTCGATGTGCACAAGGACACCATTGCGGTGGGGCTTGCGTGGCCGGGTCGAGGCGAGCCGGAGTACCACGGTGAGATATCCAACACCTTGAAAGCGCTTAAGAAGCTGGTTTCACAGTTGAACGAGCTGACGGGAGGGGAGCAGATTTTGTGGTGCTACGAGGCGGGCCCGTGTGGGTACGTCATCTACCGCGAGCTGCTGCGACTCGGGCAGCACTGCGAGGTGGTGGCGGCGCCGGAGCAGCAACGGGTCAAGACCGACCGTCGCGACGCACTGAAGCTCTCGCGCAAGCTGCGCGCGGGGGAGCTGACGCGGGTGTGGGTGCCGGGGGTAGAGCAGGAGGCGATGCGCGATATGAGCCGCTGCCGCAGTGATTTCAAGCTGCAACAGAACAAGGCCCGTCAGCAGCTCAACGCGTTCGTGCTGCGCCATGGCCACCACTGGACACGAGGCAAGAGCCGCTGGACGCAGGCGCATGAGAAGTGGCTGGAGCAGCTCGAGTTTGCCCACCCGTGGCAGCGCGAGGTTCTGGTCGAGTACCTCGAGGCGGTGCGTTCGGCGAGCGAGCGTGTGGCGGCGCTGCAACGGCGATTGCTCGATGAGGCGCTGCCACAGTGGAGCCTGGCGCCGGTGGTCGAAGCGTTGCTGGCGTTGCGTGGCATAGACCGCTTGGCAGCGGTGACGCTGCTGGCCGAGCTCGGTGACATCAGCCGCTTCGACAATCCCCGCCAGCTCATGGGCTATCTCGGCTTGGTGCCCACGGTGCATGACTCGGGGCCGCGTCGAGGGCGCCACGGGTCCATCACCCGAGCGGGCAATGGGCATGCGCGGCGCATCCTGGTCGAATCGGCGTGGAGCTACCGCTTCGCGGCTCGGCGCACGCCCCATCTGATGCGCAAGGCGAAGAATGCGCCGGCCCAGGCCCAGACCATCGGCTGGGCTGCGCAGCGGCGCCTGTGTGGGCGCTACCGCGCGCTCATCGCCGCCGGCAAGCACAAGAACGTGGTGTGCGTGGCCATCGCCCGGGAGCTGAGCGGATTCATCTGGGACATCGTGCGCCACGAGATGCCGAAGCTGCGCCGCGCCTAATCCACCACCCGCACAGAGATAGAGACCATCACCAAGCAGGCACATGCGTTCAGGGCACTCTCGGCCGGGGTGGAGAACCCTCGCCCAGGCTACATCGGCGCCGATACACCGAGCCTCAGGCTCGAGCTTGGCGAACCCTGACCGTAGACAGAGGCCAGCTCCGCGACGAAGTGAAGTCGGGTCGGTAACCAATCCACGTATATCAGCATGATCCACCGTCGCAACAAGCTGGGAGTGCTCTGAACCATGCGCCTGAAAACAGGAGGGCTTCGATAGACGACATCGAATACTTGACAGGTCAATACATATCAGCCTGGATGGAGCGTAGCGCAATCCGGGGCCACGCGAGGAAGGGGATCTGCCGGAAGATCCCGGATTGCGCTACGCTCCATCCAGG
>CAZHPJ010000569.1:0-1780 GCA_964534585.1 uncultured Sandaracinaceae bacterium
GGGCTTCGATCCTACCGCGCCCGATATCCATCTCGGACATACGGTCGGGCTGCGTAAGCTCAAGCAATTTCAGGACTTAGGGCACCAGATCGTGCTTATCGTCGGCGATGCCACGGGCATGGTCGGCGATCCTTCGGGACGTTCGGCGACCCGTCCGAGGCTCACTGAAGAAGAAGTCCGACACAACGCCGAGACCTATCAGGAGCAGTTCTTCAAAGTGCTCGACCGTGCCAGGACCGAAGTGCGCTGGAATGGCGAGTGGTTTTCGAAAATGTCGTTTGCCGAAATCATGCAGTTGGCCTCGCGGATCACGGTGGCGCGGATGCTCGAACGTGATGATTTCGAAAAACGGTACAAAGCCGGCGAACCGATCTCGATCCATGAAATGTTCTATCCTTTGATGCAGGCCTATGATTCGGTCGCGATCAGAGCCGATGTCGAGATCGGCGGGACCGATCAGAAATTCAATCTGCTCGCCGGACGACAGATTCAAGACGCCTATGGCGTCGCTCCACAATCGGTCTTGACGATGCCGATTTTGGTCGGCACCGATGGTTCGGTGCGGATGAGCAAGTCGACCGGGAACTATATCGGTGTCGATGAGCCGCCGGGTGAGATGTTCGGCAAAACGATGTCGATCCCGGATGAACAGATCGTGCCGTACTTCCAACTCGTAGCCGATGTCACGCTCGAACGCATCGCCACGATCAAGAAAGAACTCGATTCCGGCGCCAATCCGCGTGACCTGAAAATGGAATTGGGCGAAACTTTGGTGCGGATGTATCACGGTGCTGATGCTGGAACCGCTGCGCGGGAGCAGTTCGTGCAGCAGTTTTCCAAAGGGCACAGGCCTGATGAGATCGAAACCTACCAGTTCAAAGCCGGAGGTGCATCGGTCAAGTTGGTTGAGATCATCGCAGCGGCGGGTGGAGCGGGGAGCTTGGGAGAGGCGAAGCGGTTGATCAAACAGGGTGGTGTGTCGGTCGACGATGACCGGCAGAGTGATCCCTTTGTTGAAATCGCGACCACCAATGGTTTCCTGCTCAAAGTCGGTAAGCGGTTCTATCGCCGGATTGAATTTGCCCAGTAGATTGTGAGGATTGGATAATATGGAACAACTCAACACTGTCGCCGAGAAACTCACGCGTTTGCGGAGGTACCTTTGACATCGACGGCCTGACGGCGCGCATAGCCGAGCTGGAAAAGAAGACCACAGTCGATGGTTTCTGGAACGATCCCAATAACGCCCGTCGTACGCTGAAGGAAATCGCCACCGCCAAATTATGGGTGACCGAATACGACGGACTCGAGAGCCGTCGTGAGGATGTGCTCATCCTCTGGGAACTCGCCAACGAAGAGGATGACGCCGGGTCGCGTGCCGAGGCCGAATCCGAGGCCGAGTCGCTGACGAGCGATGTCGACCGCTTCGAATTCAAGTCATTCTTAAACGGTGAAGACGATCCCAATGATTGTATCGTGACGATTCACTCCGGCGCCGGGGGGACTGAGGCCTGCGACTGGGCGGAGATGCTCCTGCGCATGTATCTGCGCTGGATCGAACGGCGTGGGTTCACCGCCGAAACGCTCGACTACACCGCCGGCGAAGAGGCCGGAATCAAATCTGTGACACTCGAAATCAAAGGTGACTTTACGTTCGGGTATATGAAAGCCGAGATCGGCGTGCATCGGCTGGTGCGTATCTCGCCCTACGATGCCAACAAGCGGCGGCATACATCATTCGCCTCGGTTTCGGTTCTTCCCGAGGCGGGCGATGAAGTTG
>CAZHPJ010000570.1:0-1775 GCA_964534585.1 uncultured Sandaracinaceae bacterium
TGAGTTCCCGGCCCCTCCTCCCTCCGAACCGTACGTGCGGTTCTCTCCCGGCGCGCCGGGACTCTCCGGTTGGTGGTTCACCGCGCAGCGGATTGACGGATCCGGACATAGGCTGTCTCCATGCTGAATAGCCCCTGCTCGGCAAAGAACGCGTTCGGCCAGCGATGGTGGGCATTCCCCAGGCCGTTATGGCGATGCTTCTTGTGACGCTTGAGCAAGATACGTCGCAAACGCCGTCGAATCCAGCCATCCAACCCGCGGAACGTGTTGACGTGCGAGGCGTGTTTGAAGTACTCAAACCACCCTCGCGTCGTCCAGTTGACGTTCGCGATGATAACCCCCAGGCTGTGGCCGTGCTTACGCGGCGTCTTGGCCCGAATCGCGTCGCGGAACTTCTTGACGCTCTTGTCACGCGGCCAACGTTTGCCACGCTCAAAGTGGTAGCCCAAGAAGTCGAACCCTTCCAGGTTTGCATCCACGATCCGTGTCTTGTCCGGATGCAGCGTTAGACCGGCATTTGCCGTCCATTGCTGCACCAGTTCCAGGGCCTCCCGGGCGTCGGCCGCACTTCGGCACAGAATCACAAAATCATCCGCGTAACGGACCATCTCGATATTCCGTCCCGCCATCGAATGATCGAGTGGGTCGAGATAGGCGTTACTGAGCAACGGTGAAATTACCGCACCCTGCGGGCTGCCCGACGTGGGCGTCCACGTCTCCAGGCCATCCAGGACGCCTTGCGTCAGAAAGGCCTCGATCAGCTTCAGAACACGCCCGTCAGCGATCTTGTAACCGATTCGTTCCATCAACGGCTGATGCGGAATCGTGTCGAAGTAGCTCTTCAGATCGGCGTCGACAACATGCGTATAGCCCGCCTTGAGCAGATCGGCGACCCGCCGAAGGGCGTCTTTGCAGCCCCGCTTCGGTCGAAAGCCGTAGCTGTGCTCGGCAAAATCCCGCTCAAAGATCGGCTCAATCACGTTGCGTAGGGCCGTCTGCACAATCCGGTCACGAACCGTGGGAATCCCCAGCGGGCGACGTTCTCGACTGCCCGGTTTGGGAATGTAGACCCGTCTGATTCTCTGCGGGCGATACCTCCCGTTCCGCAGTTGATCCGACAGGTCCGGCAGGTTCGTTTCCAGATCCGCCTCGTACATCGCAATCGTCTGGTGGTCACAGCCCGCCGCACCGCCGTTGGCTTTTACCCTCGCAAAAGCTGCCCGCAGGTTCGGCAGACGATAGACCTTGTCAATCAGGCTGAACCATACACCTCCTTTGATCCCTCGTTCGAGGGCCGTCAACATGCGTTCGGTCCAGACCGCGGGTTCCGTCCAGGCCCAACGGGCGTGGACTTCTCCGGCTTGTTTAGCTCCGGCTTCCCGGGGCACTATCGCCGGTTGGGTCTCCCGCGATTCAGTCTTCACGCATCCACCTTCCTGCGTCCCTTCGCTCCACGGGCATTACCCCGCTTCATCGCTACTATGAACGCTCTGACTCCTGAGCAGGCGGCTCTTCGGCTGGAAACCAGCATGAACACCGGCGGACCCTGCTCAGGTCTCCCTGATTCATGTACCCGACCTTCCCATCGTTCCGCCGCCAACCACCTGACGCGCCCCAGCATCGCTTTAACACGCTACCCCTCAGCATGCTGGGCTTCCCGATCTCGCGGGTCTGGGCTTCGCCAATAGCCAGCCAGCTCGCCGCAACGCCCGGCCGAATCGCGTTCGTCATCCTACGGACCGATGATTCACCTCCGGTTGCTCTCCACCCCGCCT
>CAZHPJ010000571.1:0-1749 GCA_964534585.1 uncultured Sandaracinaceae bacterium
GACCTTCCTAGACGCGCAAGAGTGTAAAGTCAGTACCATACTACGGAGTCAAGGCCCTGCCTCCACGGTAACTGAGGGGCCCTGAGCGCCGAGCGAAGCGGCCAACGTTCATCCCTTGACTCCGTAGTACGGTACGGGATGCATACTCTTTGCAGATGACGGAGGAAGTCATGGAAGTGCTCACCATCGGGCAAGTTGCCAAGCGTGCCGGCGTCGGGGTCGAGACCCTTCGGTTCTATGAACGCGAAGGCCTGATCGCCGAGCCGAAACGGCGCCCCTCTTCCGGATACCGGCAGTATCCGCCAGAGGCAGTCCGCCGGGTGCGATTCATCCGCCACGCCAAGGAGCTCGGCTTCACGCTCAAGGAGATCCAGGAGCTCCTCGATCTTCGGGTTGATCCCGACTCAACCTGCGGCGATGTCCGCAAGCGAGCGAGAGACAAAGTCGCGGACATCGAGGAGCGGATTGCCAGCCTCGAGCAGATGAAGGCCGCGCTCGACCGACTGGCGAGAAAATGCCGCGGGCGAGGTCCCACGACAGAGTGTCCCATACTGGAAGAGCTCGACCGCGAGGAGGGCTACCATGCCCACGGTTGAGCTCGAACCCACCAGCAGCCGCAGCTGGAAGCTGAACTTCGCACTGCTCCCGGGCATCGGCGCCGCTTTTCTGCCGAAGGTCGCTTGCCCGGCATGCTGGCCGGCGTACGCGGGCTTCTTGAGCTCGATCGGTTTCGGGTTCCTCGTCGACACGGCCTATCTCCTTCCCCTGACCGCACTATTCCTCGCGTTCGCCGTCTTCGCCCTCGCGTTTCGGGCACGCCGACGACGAGGCTACGGGCCTTTCTTCGCGGGCGCTGCAGCGTCCGCGACCGTCTTAGTCGGAAAGTTTTTGTTCGAGAGCGACCCTGCGATGTACGCCGGGCTCGCGCTTCTCATCGTGGCTTCGATCTGGAACAGCTGGCCACTCGAGCGGCCGACGACGGTCTGTCCATCCTGTGTGGGCCGCGATCGACCAACAACACAATCCGTGAGGTGAATCATGGCTCAAAAGCGAACAATTGAAGTCTTCAGCGCCGGGTGCCCAACGTGTCAGGAAACCATCGACCTGGTCAACAGTGTCGCCTGCCCTTCATGCGAGGTGAGCGTCCTCGACATGAACGACCAGGCCGTAGCGACGCGCGCCAAGCAGCTTGGGATCCGATCGGTCCCAGCAGTCGTCATCGACGGGAGGCTTGCTGACTGCTGCGCCGGACGCGGTCCCAAGGAGGCCACTCTGCGTGCCGCTGGTCTGGGACAACCATGAAACACGTAGATATCGACGAGCTCGCAGACCGCCTAAATGGCCTCGGGGTGGGTTCGCTAGAGCCTACGATGGCCCGATTGGCAGTGAGCCTTTTGCGCGAGTTGGCCAAGGCAGAACCAGTCACCCTCGAAAGGGCCATCGAGATCGGCGCCGAGCATGGGGTCGGAGCGCAGGTCATTGAAGCAGCCCGGGCTGCGTACGCGCAGCTCGACGATGACGGCAACATGGTGGGCTTCGGTGGCCTGGCGCTCAACCCTACGCAGCATCGGTTGATCGTAGGCGAGCGAGAGCTTTACACGTGGTGCACGCTCGACGCTCTGTTCTTGGTGCCCTTGCTCGATGAACAAGCGCGCATCGAAACCACGAGCCCAAGTGGCCGGGATGTGCACGTCGAGCTTTCCCGTTCGGGAATCACGCGCGTCGAGCCGGAAGGCTCGGTCGTCTCGA
>CAZHPJ010000572.1:0-1743 GCA_964534585.1 uncultured Sandaracinaceae bacterium
AGGCGACGGACTCGAGCAAGGCTCGGTAGATCTCTACCTCGATGTACATCGGAAGCAGCGTGTCGAGCAGTGCTTCCTGGTTTGGTTCGTAGATGAAGTCTCCGAGCCGATCGACTGCAAGCTCCAGGGGTTTGATGGGCAAGAAGGGCTCGATCACGACCTGCTGACTGATGGCGCTCTTGAACTCGTTGTAGACGAGGTAACAGGAATCGAGCTGAAGCGAGGTGTAGTCTTCGACGATGTAGCGCCCGATCTCGCCCGCCTTGGCGACGTTCAAGTCCTCGAAGACGCCCATGAAGTCGTGACGGATGTTGGCGCTTCGTCGGTTGAAGTAATCGCGGCCCTTGCGGCCGATGATGCCGAAGCAGACGTCACTGCCCTCCGCCTCGAGCTCCTTCCAGCGCCTGTGCGCCGCCTTGCAGATGCTGGAGTTGAACGCGCCGGCCAAACCACGGTCGCTCGTCAATACGACGAGCATGACGTTCTTCGGTTCGCGCCGCGTGAGCAGCGGATGAACGTCCTCATCGGCGCCGACACGCGCGGACACACCGCTAAGCACCTCGTGGGTCTTGACGGCGTAAGGACGAAGGTGCTCGATGTTCTCTTGGGCCTTCCGCAGACGAGCGCCCGCAACCAACTTCATGGCGCGAGTGATCTTCTGCGTGCTCTTGACGCTTCCGATGCGCTTTCGAATGTCCTTGAGGTTCGCCATTACTGGTCAGTTGTCTTGCTTGGGTTCGAAGATTTCACCGAAGTCCTTGAGAGCTTCATCGAGCTGGCTTTCGAGGGTGTCGTCGATCTTCCCCTTCGACGTGATGTCGCTGAGAATCGAAGCACGCTCGGCCTTGAGCCAAGAGATGAGCTCCAGCTGGTAGCGGCCGATCGACTCGGTCGGCAGCACGTCGAGATAGCCACGTGTGCCGGCGAAAATCGAAACGACCTGCTCATCGACGGGCCAGGGCACGAACTGACCCTGCTTGAGCAGCTCGACGAGGCGCTCGCCGCGAGAGAGCTGCTGCCGAGTTGCGGCGTCGAGGTCGGATGCGAACTGGGCGAACGCCGCCATCTCTCTGAACTGCGCGAGCTCGAGACGGAGCGTACCGGCAACCTGCTTCATCGCCTTGATCTGTGCGTTACCACCGACACGCGACACCGAGATGCCCACGTTGATGGCAGGACGCACGCCGGAGTTGAACAAATCCGACTCGAGGAAGATCTGTCCGTCGGTAATCGAGATGACGTTCGTCGGAATGTACGCGGAGACATCCCCTGCCTGCGTTTCGATGATCGGCAATGCGGTGAGCGAGCCGCCCGAATCCGGAAGCTTCTTCGCTACGAAGCCGGTTCCCTTTTCCTTCGCGGCCGCGTCGGCCTCGCGTCGCGACTCCGGGCCGCTGAAAACCTGATTGCCGAGACGGCTGGGTTCCTGGTCCTCTTTCACGACCACCCAATCCTCGGCCATTTTGGCGGCCCGCTCGAGAAGCCGGCTGTGGACGTAGAAGACGTCGCCCGGGTAGGCCTCGCGTCCGGGCGGACGGCGAAGAAGAAGCGAAAGCTGCCGATACGCGACCGCTTGCTTTGAAAGATCGTCGTAGACGCAAAGCGCGTGCTGACCACTGTCTCGGAAGTACTCGCCCATCGTGACGCCGGTGTAAGGCGCGATGAACTGGAGCGGCGCGGGCTCGGAAGCGCCCGCCAGGACGACGGTGGTGTACTCCATCGCGCCGAACTGCGTGAGCTTGT
>CAZHPJ010000573.1:0-1738 GCA_964534585.1 uncultured Sandaracinaceae bacterium
CTGGCATCGCATCTTCCTTGGCGTCGTCCGGGAGGCCCTTGGCGGCCGCGCGCTCCGCCTCGTTGATCATCGCGTCGATGGGGCCGGCTTGGCTTGTGCTGATCGAGGAGTCGAGGATTCGTTCGGGATGCGTCAGGTATTCGAGCTTGCCATGGGTCAGGTTGTGGCCGAGGTCGGTGACGTTCGAGATCGTCTCCGGATCGATGCCGCGAAGAATTGCGCCTGCGCGATTCGAGAGGCTGGACACCATGACCTCGACCTGCAGAAAGGGCGTTGCGCCGACGACGCCCTCGATCTCGCGCGTTTGTTGCAGCAAGGGCAGCCAGTCGTCGATTTCCTGGAACGCCCGGTCGAGCACGATGTGGGCGCGGTTGCCGAGAATCTTCTTTTTGAGGTCAGCTCGAAAGCCACCCATCACGCTGAGCACCGAGATCAACATGCAGGAGGAGACTGCAACGGCGAGGATCGACAAGGTGCTGCTTGCGGCCAGAAAGCCAGTCTTCTTTGCACGAAGGTGGCGCGCGGCGACCATCGAGCGGAAGCCGATCCGTTCGAACGCCGACAGCAGCGGGCCCACCAAACGCAGTACGAGCCGAATCGCGAATACGGCCGTGATGCTCACTCGGACGACCGCGCGAGCCAGGCTCGCATCGTCTCCGTCAGAGGGCGACAGCGGGAACAGGACCGTAACGGCCAGGAAGGCGAGCACGAGCGCTGCGTCGAAGCCCCACCAGAAGCGCTGGCGCCGATCGGCCGGCGCCAGGAACCAGCACGACATGCTCAGGGTCACGATGAGCGCAGCGGTGACGCTCTGGAGCGTCGTCGCCGTGTTGTAGAGCGTCGGCACCCAATCGAGGTCGAGGTCGGAGTAAGCGAGATGGGTCAGACCGAAGAGCAGGCTCGCGACGGTACCCCCGAGGACGTGTCCGACAGAAACGCGTGCTGACCACAAGAGGATGCCGATGGACGCGCTGGTGATCGCTGCGTGCAGTCCCGTAGTGATCGCCAAGCTCACGGTGCGGGCGCGCCCGCGCGTACCACGGGGCAAGCGGGCAGCGCGCTGCACAACGGCCACGCTGAGCAACGCCAGCGTGAGCTGGACGGTCGTCCATGCGATCGCGAGACGCACCCAAAGCAGATCGTCTCCGATCGATGCCTGAAACCACTGGGTGCTCGCCGCTCCGAACATGAGCACCGCCGCGACATGCAAGACCCCGAAACCGCAGAGAACCGCCGTCCAGAGACCAAGCGGCCGCGGCTGGCTCATTCGGCTTCCGGACGCAGGAGAGGGAAGAGGAGCACGTCGCGAATCGACGGCTGATCGCAGAGGAGCATGACGAGCCGGTCCACACCGAGCCCAAACCCGGCGGCAGGTGGCATGCCGTGGGACAGCGCGCGAATGTAGTCCGCGTCGAAGTCCATCGCCTCGTCGTCTCCGCGCTCACGGTTGCGAAGTTGTGATTCGAAGCGCTTGGCCTGGTCGTCCGAATCGTTGAGCTCGCTAAAGGCGTTGCTCAGCTCGCGCCCGTCGATGAAGAGCTCGAAGCGGTCGACGTAGTCGGGGTCGCCGTCGTTTCGCCGCGCCAGCGGAGATATCTCCCAGGGAAATTCCGTGATGTAGACTGGGACCGATTGGGCGCCGTTTGGCGTGCGGTACATGGCAGTCAGGTCGGGTTCGACCAGGAGCTCGAACACCGCGAATACACGCTCGCCGTGGGTCTCGCAGCGCGCGAGCTGT
>CAZHPJ010000574.1:0-1727 GCA_964534585.1 uncultured Sandaracinaceae bacterium
AGAATGCCTGTAACAATCTGTGGTGTGGTCATTCACCATACCTGTTGCCTGCATAAAAGCATAGCAGATAGTTGTTCCAACGAAACGAAAGCCACGCTTTTTAAGGTCTTTGAACATAGCATCTGATACGGCAGAATTTGCGGGTATTTTAGATAGCGACTTCCATTTATTTTGTATCACCTCGCCATCCGTAAACTGCCAGATGTATTGATCAAAAGTGCCAAACTCTGCCTGTACTTCGAGAAAGTAACGCGCGTTGCTTACCGTTGATGAGACCTTAAGGCGGTTACGTATTATTCCTGGGTCGAGCAGTAATTTTTCAATTTTTTTATCCGAGTATTTTGAAACTCGATTCGGATCAAATTGATCAAACACCTTACGGTAGTGGTCTCTCTTTTTAAGTACGGTAATCCAGCTTAAGCCTGCCTGAGCACCTTCAAGAATTAAGAACTCGAATAATTTGTTATCGTCATGCAATGGCACACCCCATTCATCATCGTGGTAGGACTCATAGATTTCTGAGCCTGAAGACCATTCACAACGCTTTTTATTGTTCTTCCTAACTGTTTTCACTTAATTCACCGGTACGAAATAATTATAAATACTCACTGCTGTCCGGAATGACGGGTCTCTTTATCAAAACTTAATGGGATAACAGTGATAAATCCTCTGTGCTAACATTAACTGATGTACAGACTTATTAACATACTTCTATTGGTGTCCATCATTTTCTTACTCAATGCCTGTAGCCAGGATACAATCGGTCCTGAAGAAAGTATACGCAACACGGTATCTGCAATGGAATCTGCCGTCGAGCAGCGATCACTGGACAGTGTAAAAGAGTTGGTGGATTCTGAATACAGTGATGAATGGAATGGTAGCAGAGGTGCCGCCCTCCGCGCTCTGATGTTCTATTTCCAGGGACATCAGTCCATCCACCTGCTGACACGTATAAGTAATATTAAACTCAATGATGATGAAACAGCTGCCAGTGTTACTGTCTATGTCGGCATGGCAGGAAACCCAGTTGAGAATTCAGAATCTTTGATTAATCTGAACGCGGATCTATATCGTTTTGATATTAAGATGGTGGCCGATGACAAAGATTGGCTGGTGAAGAGTGCTAAGTGGCAAAGAGCGAGGGTGGAGAATTTTGATTTTTGAATAGACTTGTAGGAACGTCGCTCGGCGCGATGTTTTTCAGAAAGAAGATAAAAGATTCGAGATTAAGGATAAAGGGTAAAGAAACCATCAAGTTTCAATTTTTTTCATAATTTATCTCGAATCCTTAATCCCGTATCTAAATGAATCGCGCCGAGCGACTCTCCTACAATTGTGAAATTTCAGCGATTACTGCCTTTGCCGCAACGCCTCATAACAACAAACACCCGCAGCAACCGACACATTCAGGCTACTGACTGCCCCCTTCATGGGAATTGTCAGCAGTTCATCACAATGTTCGGTTACCAGGCGCCGCATGCCCTTGCCTTCAGCACCGAGTACCAATGCAAAGGGCACGTTGAAATCCGCCTGGTAGAGTGTATTTTCTGCTTTATCGCTGGTACCGAATATCCACAAACCACACTCCTCTTTCAACTGTTGTAAGCTGCGGGACAGGTTGGTTACCGTGTAAACCCGGGTACTCTCCATCGCGCCACTGGCGGTCTTGTGAACAACGGAGGTTATTGGTGCCGAGCGGTCTTTGGGGATCACAATGCCATCGCCCC
>CAZHPJ010000575.1:0-1722 GCA_964534585.1 uncultured Sandaracinaceae bacterium
AAGAACGAATGCAGCGCGGCGAGCCGATGGTTGCGGGTCTGCGCGCACGCGCCGCGCTCTTTCTCGATGTAGTCGAGAAAGGCGAGCACGAGCTCCGCGGTGAGGTCCTCGAGGCATAGCTGCTTCATGGGGCGTTTGGCGACGTCCTCACAGTAGCGTAGCAACAGGACGAAAGCGTAACGATAGCCGCTGATGGTATTTGGGCTCGCGCCCCTTTGCACGGGCAGGTAATGGGTGAGGAAAGCGCGCAAGCACACGGCGAAATCTGTTGGTTTCATGGCGTGCTCTCCCCGGGAATGATATGCCCGTAAGTCGCGTCGAGGCGGATCGAAAGGTCCGTGAATAGCGTCTGGGTGAGTTGCAGGTAGGCCTGAGTTCCGAGCATGCATTGATGGCCCATGTAGGTAGCCAGCAGAGGCAGCTTGGCGTTGAGATCCTCTCCTGCGCGGTACCACTGCTCGAGGCGATGCACGGCAAAGCTGTGTCGAATTTCATGCAAGCGTGGCCCTTGACCCCGACCGCCATGGGTGATGCCAGCGCGCTCGAGAAGCTTCCTGAAGATGCAATAGATCCCCTGATGGCCGTAATGACGGCCTCGCGGCGCCGGGAAGAATGGATCGTCTGGCGCACGCGCCCCAAGAGCGTTGGCGTAGTGCTCGAGTCGGGCTCGCAGGGCGGGTGCGACAGGGACGATGCGATCTCTGTGAAACTTGCCCTGGCGGATCCTCAATACCGCGCCGCCCAAGTCGACGTCGGCGACGCTCAGGCGGCGTGCTTCACCGACGCGCAAGCCGCACCCGTAGAGCACGCGGAACAGTTCGGGGACCACCAAGTGTCGCCGGGGCGATTGGGGGTTACGGGGCAAGTGGTCCGCAGCGTCGAAAAGCGCACGCATCTCCTCGCGGCTGAAGATCCGAGCCGTCGAGCGCATTTCTTTCCTGGGCGTGAACGGCAGGAGCGGTATGTGCGCCGGACATCCATGGAGCTGCGCAAAGGAGGCGAGCTGGCGGATCACGACCACGCGCTTTCGATGGGTGCTGGCTTTTCGATGAGCCGTGTGCGACAGCCACTGCTCGATCACAGATGCCGGCAGCGCGACTTCCGCGAGCCCGGCTTCGACGAGAAAGCGATCAAGGTGAAGAAGGTGGTACGCCTCGCGCGAATAGCTGAACCCACGCGAGCGCTTGTCGCGCAAGAAGTCCTCGAGTAGCGGGGCCAGGGCACTATGGAAGGTCGGTGAGAGAAGCTGCTCATTCATGGAACACCTCCTCTGGGTCCAGTGCGACAGAGCTCAGGGCGCCGACATCGAGATGGGTGTAGACCCGCGTCGACTCGATCGAGCTGTGGCCAAGGATGGCGGCAACCGTCTCCAGTCGCTGACCGGACCGAACCAGGGCCGTCGCCAAAGTGTGGCGCAGCGAGTGAACGCCGCGGGGTGTGCCCGGGGGGAGTGAGATGTTGGCCCGGCGAAGCGTCGATGTGATGACGCTGTACAGAGCGTTGGTGGGGCCGAACGGCTCGTAGGGAGCGCGCGCTTTGAGAAAAACCTGTCGATGGTGCGATTGCGGACGTGCATGACGAAGGTAGTCGATCAACGCCTGCCCGAGTTCCTCGCTGAGCGGAAGCGAAAGGGAACGACCGGTCTTGGTCTGATTCAGGGTCAGGCGCGCCTCGCTCCAGTGGATGTTGTCGAATTCGAGCGCACGGATGGCACAACATATT
>CAZHPJ010000576.1:0-1719 GCA_964534585.1 uncultured Sandaracinaceae bacterium
AGCGGGCGCCCTGCCGGCGTCATGCCGGAACGTGACAGTCCGCCCGTCGATTTCTCGATTCTCTACCACAGCGAGAGCTCCTCGCTGGCGCTCGCCAGAGCAATCGCCTGGAAGCGAAAGAAGCGTTCACGCGCATAGGTACGGGTATACTGCAACGCGAGCTCGTCGAAGGATACGGTTCTCAGGAAACGATAGCCGCACTCGGCCATCAAGGGCGTCGGGTCATCGATGCCGAACTGCATAGGCTCGCCGAGCTCCTCGATGATGCCCTTCATCGCACGGTCCTCGTCCCGAAGGCGTGGGCTGGCCTCGGCCATTTTGCTGTTGAGGTAGTCGAACACCAGAAGCGACCGGGGCTCGAATTCCGACGCCAGGCGCTCGAGGGTCGATCGGGCGGCCTCCTCGGCGAGGTAATAGATGACGCCTTCCCAGACGAAGCAGGTCGGGGACGCACGGTCGAGGCCCGCGCCGGCGAGGAGCTGAACGAAGTCGTCCCGCTCGAAGTCGCACGGCACAAAGGTCGCTGCATCCATGGGATAACCCTCGAACCTCGAAAGCCTTTCACGTTTATCAGCCTGGCTGGCCGGCTGGTCGACCTCGAAGAAACGGACCCCGTCACGCGCGAGCCGGGCCGAGCGAGTGTCGAGCCCGGCTCCGAGCACCACGACCTGCCGGACGCCTCGATCCATCGCTCGCATCACACAGTCGTCGACGTATCGCGTCCGAAGCCCCATCCACAGCTCCATCGACGGCGAGTGCTCGTCCCAACGGCGAGACAGCGCTTCGCCCTCCGGACCGGCGAGGCCAAGGGCCCACGGATCGTGACAAATCGCACCGGGGGCAGCCGAGGCGCGACCACGGTAGGCCGCGACCATGATAGCCGTCCGGCTGGCCGCGCGTGTCGGGGTCACGCCTAGTGCCCGCGCTCGCGATCGATGCCGGGGTGCGTCCCGTCGCCCGGCTCGTGGCGCGGGTTCGCGGTGAGGTAGGACCCATCCCGGCCTGGGATCGAAAGGAGGGTTTCCTTGTCGTAGAGAAAGTGCTCGCGGCTCGTGGAGGGTGGCATGTGCATGCCCGTATCCATTCGAATCGCATCGCAGGGGCATGCCTCGACGCAGTAACCGCAGAAGATGCAACGAAGCTCGTCGATCATGAACACCGACGGGTAGCGTTCGTAGCCGTGCCGGGGATCGCCGGGCTCGTACTCGGCAGGCTCGATGTGGATGCACTGCGCCGGGCATGCGGTGCTGCAGCAAAGACACGCCACACAGCGCGGGGAGCCATCCGTCCGCTGTGTGAGCCGGTGAATGCCGCGGAAGCGCTCCGGATACTCTACCTTCTCTTCCGGGTATTTAACCGTATCGATTTCCTTCTTGGCCTTCGGGCCGAAGGTGTTCGTGAAGAAGCGGCCCATCGCGAAGCCCACGCCTTTCGCGATCTCCGGCAGATAGACCTGCTCGGCGAACGTTCGTCCGGGCTTCTTGATGACTTTGACTGCGACTGTCATGCGCGACCTCAGAAGAGCTTCTCGAAGAAAGCAACCCAGCCGTCGAGCCACCCCGACAGGATGAGGGCGCCCACGACCAAAATGTTGAGCAAGGAAATGGGCAACAGGCCCTTCCAGCAAAGCGCCATGAGCTGGTCGTAGCGAAATCGCGGAAGCGACCAACGAATCATCAGTTGAAGCCAAATCACGACGATGATCTTCAACAGAAAGAC
>CAZHPJ010000577.1:0-1714 GCA_964534585.1 uncultured Sandaracinaceae bacterium
CAATCCGTTGATAGAAGCCCTGATACTTGTTCTTGTCGCAAACGGAACACCGGTAGTTGCCAGCCGTGTTCTGGGCAGGCGTCTTGTATACCCAATTGATATGTATCGCTCAGCGGCTGATGGCTATCGCTGGCTGGGAGACTCAAAAAGTATCCGTGGCGTTGTTCTGGCAATCATTGTTACTGCGCTGGCAGGCCTGGTATTCGGACATGACTGGAAAACGGGTGCAGTAGTCGGCGCACTGGCGATGACAGGCGACATCTTTTCGAGTCTGATTAAGCGACGCATAGGAATGCCTGTCAGCAGCCAGGCACAGGGACTAGATCAGGTGCCTGAAGCATTTCTTCCCCTTGCTGTCTGTGCAGAGCCACTCGGCTTACAATGGTTTGAGGTGCTGATTCTTGTTGCTGCCTTCTGGGTGCTGGAACTGCTATTGTCTCGAGTACTCTTCACCCTGCACATACGTAAAAAACCGTATTAATCTACTCTTCTCAAACGATGCAATGTTACTTCTGGCGGGCAGTTAAGGCGTACATCGACAATACTCGTCCCTGCGCCAACCGAGGTATATCCTGTCATCCTCTGATAACGCCAGTTACCTGACCCCATATACCGTGGACAGTTTGCATCAAGCATCAATGGATAACCGCCTGGCAGACAAATCTGGCCGCCATGTGTATGGCCACACAGTAAAACATTGAAGCCTGTATGTGCCGCCTGGCGATAGACTTCCGGTGTGTGGGAAAGCAGTATGGAAACGCTGTCGCCGGGAATGTCATGAGCAGACTTTTCCAGATTATCAATACGATAGTAATGTGCGTCATCTATCCCGGCGAGATGGATAGTTTCACCTTCACGTTGCAGAGGAACCGATTCATTCAACAGCATCCTGATGCCCATTTCTTCAAGGTGGGGCACCATATGGATACTGTCATGGTTACCCAAAACAGCATATACCGGCTGTTTTAGCACCAGGCACAGCGAACGCATACCTGCCATTGCCTGGTCGATGGACCCCATGGTTCTGGCTCGGTAGTCACCGGTAATAACGCAGATATCGTAGTCGAGTTTTTCAATACGCTGAATTAAAGCCCCGGTGGTTTCCGGGTTCATATCGACGTGCAGGTCGCTAAGGTGCAGCAGCGTCAATCCGTCGAATGCGGCGGGAAGGCGGGTTATCGCAATTTCGTTCTCGGTAAGCTGTATATCAAGCGCCTTGCGCCTACCATACCAGTAGATACCGGTCAGCTTCAGTATATAGCGAATCAGGGCATGCCCGGAGTACCAGTTTTCAGGATGAAAAAAATTTAGACCTTTGCCAAAGACCCTTGGAGTTTCACTTTCAATGCCGATTCGCTGCCGGGCATGTACCTCACCCAGCCTCTCTGAAAGCTTTTCATAAACATCGGCATCCATGTCTCAAGTATACGCTTTCAGACTGAGAAACGACATGAACTGACGCCAGCCAGCGCCAGATCAGGCTCATTGATTGCGCAGTGGCTGAACCCCTTTAATCTTTCCCGCTTGCCACTTTTTTAAGTGTAATTCCGCATATCCTTACGCCGACGCCCCGGCTGCTGCGTAACCAGCCCTGTGATCATGTGTATGCCAGCGATGTCTTCTTCATCATAGACCGGGTTTAATGGCCTGAGAATATGTCGGTCACCCTTAATGATTAGCTGCCTGAAGATGAGCCCATCATCGTTTTTGGCGA
>CAZHPJ010000578.1:0-1703 GCA_964534585.1 uncultured Sandaracinaceae bacterium
GATGGGATGGTTGTGGCCATCGAGCTCCTTCTTCTCCCAATAGTCGTTTCCGAGGTCGAACATGACGTGCGACAGATTCCCCCGAATGATCATCTTCCAATCGCCGCCGCGGATCACCCTGCGGTGCTCGAGGAAGTCGCTGAATGCGACATACGGAGCCGCAGGCCAATCGCCCCGCATGAAGCCAAGCAAGCTGCGGCCTTCGAACTTCTCAGGAATCGGAACGCCCGTGGCCTCCAGCACCGTCGGCCCGATGTCGATCGTGCTGACGACCGGACCGATGCGTGTGTTCGCCGGAATGGCGCCCGGCCACCGGAACAGGAGCGGCACGCCGAGGAGCTCTTGATACACCGAGTGGCCGTGGCCCCAGGACCCGTGCTCCTGGAACTCTTCGCCGTGGTCGGAGGTCACCACGATGATGGTGTTCTCATCGAGCCCAAGCTCGTGGAGCTTCTCGAGGAACTTCCCGAAGTACTCGTCGTGATAGCTGATCTCACCATCGTGCAGCGCCTCGATGTGCTCCTTGTCGCGCTTCGTGAACGCGTACTTCTTCGGGTTCTTCTTCGCGTCGTCGAGCATCAGGTGCGTGCGACGGTTCTTCACCTGCCCGTTGTACGGCGCCGGGTCGTACATCTCGAGGAACTTGGCGGGCGGGTCATAGGGCACGTGCGGATCGATGGTCTGGATGTAGACGAAGAACCGAGCGTCCTTGTTCTTCTCGATCCAGCCCTGCGCCTCGCCAAACACGTTGGACGCGTTGGTATTGCGCGCTTCACGAATGTAGTTGGTGTAGTGATCCCAACCCTGGTCGAAGCCGAACGCATCGGAGACGTAGCCATTGGCGATGAAGCTTGCTGTCTTGAAACCGGCCTTCTTGTAGACCTCGCTCAGCATCAATGCAGACTTCGGAAGCTTCGAAGCGTCTTGCTTGGTCTTGTGCGTCGCGGGGTGGAGCGAAGTGAGCACGCTCGCGACTGCGGGCTTGGTCCAGTTCTCTGGCGACTGCGTCCGTTCGAAAAGCGCGCCCTGCGAAGCGAACACGTCGATCGTCGGGGTCTTCACGCGGGTCTTCGGGTAGTAGGCCTGGACTTTGCTCGCTCGCAGGGTGTCGATCAGCAGGACGATGACGTTGCGGGCAGGTTCGTCCATCGTGACGGCCTCGCCCTTGCGCCGCACCACGCGTACGTCACTGAGCGCAAGATCCGTCTTCCCCTCGTTGCGGAAGCGCAATCGCGCGATCTGACCGGCAAGCCGGCTCAGCGAGATTTGCTGGTCGTTCCAGGCAGCCCCAATGTCGATGCGTTTCGTAGAACCCGCCGACCCGTCACTGCTGATTTGCAACGCGAGGGCGCCGGTGCTCTGAGAGCCGAGGCCGGACCCGAAAACCAGCGTGCCACCTTCAGGTACTTCGATGAACCAATCGACCTGCGTCCCGGGCGCTAAGACGATCGCGCGCCGGCCCACCCCTCCTGCGGAAGCTTGCTCGACCGTTACACGGCGATGCGCAGCCGTGCCTTCCGCAGGGGACGGCTCGAACATCAGCCAGTCCATTGCGAACGACCGCGCTTTGCCTCGAACCTGAGCGGTTTTCGTCGCGCGGAGCATGATCGAATTCTCTCCGGAGCGAACATCGGCTTCGGACAACGGAATCACGATCTCGCGAAAGCCGTCTCCTTTCGAGACTCGCGCCTCACCCGCGGTCC
>CAZHPJ010000579.1:0-1702 GCA_964534585.1 uncultured Sandaracinaceae bacterium
GCTCTGAACAACTGCTTGCCCCATCCCTTGAGCTTGGCCTCGATGCCCTCGGCGGAACGCTCAAGGTGAGTCTTGCGCCGCACGGGCCGCTCTTGCTCAACGGCAACTTCACTATCGTGGCGGCAAGCGGTCGAAAAGCCTGGAAGGGCAAGAAGGCCGCGCTGTGCCGCTGCGGCCATTCCCAGAACAAACCGTTCTGCGACGGCGCGCACAAGGATGCGGGCTTCTAACCAGCGGCCTCATGTGTGAAGCCGATTGAGACTAGGGGTCTAGTTTACCTTTAGCAGCAGTCCAGGTGAGCGCGGGTTTCTTCTGCGGCTTGGCGGAGGAGATGGATGCTGCGGATGATTCGGGCGTGCTCGGCTTTCGGGATGCGCTCGAGGATGGTGGCGATGCTTTTTTCGGTTAGGCGGCGGAGGCGTTTGGCTTCCTTTTTTCCGTCGGCGGTGAGGGAGACCAATACGCGGCGGGCGTCGTCTTCCCCTCTTGCGCGGGTAACCCAGGCGCGGCTTTCGAGTCCGTCGACCAGGCGAGTCATCGCACCTTTGGTGACCCTCGAGTGGGAGGCGAGGCTACTTAGGTCCCATTCTCCCTCCATGAGCGTTTGCAGGAGCACGCACTGTGCTGTGCTCACCGTCCCACAGCAGATTTGCTCGCGTTCGAACGAGGAAAACATGCGGCAGAATGCGATGACGTCTTTGGCGACCGAGCTCATCGCTTCGTAGCAGTGATGGCGTAACTGAAGACGGTGCTGGCAAGCTCATCGATTCGTTCCATGCCGATCAAGTCGACCGCCGCCTTCCACATCGGGTCCTGGAGGCTCGGCGTGAGCAATGACCCGGCTGGCTTGCGGGTGTGCTCGAGGTTCTCGAAGCCGGCAGCGCGCATGTAGCCGAGGTACTCCTCCTCGGTCGACGCACCGCCCACACAAGCGATCCAAGTCGCCGCGAGCTTCGCGATTTCGGGTGGCAACGGCTCACTCAGCAAGATGTCACTCACCGCGACACGCCCGCCCGGCTTGAGCACCCGATACGCTTCCCGGAACACCTGCGCCTTGTCCGGGCTGAGGTTGATCACGCAGTTGGAGATCACGACGTCTACGCTTTCCGACGCGACTGGGAGGTTCTCGATCAGTCCTTCACGAAATTCGATCGTGCGCGCGTGGCCGGCGTTCACGGCGTTGGTGCGCGCTCGCTCGAGCATCTCGGGGGTCATGTCCACACCGATGAAGCGGCCTTCGGGGCCGAGCTGTTCAGCGGAGAGCAGGGCGTCGAACCCGGCGCCGGAACCGAGATCGACGACCGTTTCGCCTGGTTGCAGGCTGGCGAGCGCGGTTGGGTTGCCGCAGCCAAGTCCAAGATTCGCTTCCGCCGCGTCGCCGGTAATGTCTCTCTCCGCGTAGCCGATGAGGGCTGCCGTCTCCGCGTGGGCGCTCGCGGCCGGGGTGCCGCAGCAGCCCCCTTTTTGGCGCGCGACTTCCGCGTATCCCGACTTCACGACATCGTGTATTCGATCTTTGTCCATCACAGTCTCCAATGGTTGAATGATGCAACTAAATAGTTGAGGCTGTCAACCAATATTGTCAAGGCCCGAGTAACGCCTTTTATGGGAGCTCCCCCAAGAACCGAAGGAGCGCGTCCGTGAACCATTCTCAAATCTGATACTTCGGCCAATGGTCCAGTCAAGCCTTTTTTACGTTACA
>CAZHPJ010000580.1:0-1690 GCA_964534585.1 uncultured Sandaracinaceae bacterium
AGTCGGCCGAGCTTGAGCTTAAACCGGATTTGAAACCCGAACCCGAGCCGGAGTTCGAAAGAGGTGAGGGTGAAATGCGCCCATTGCCTCGTTTTGGATACGATCTGTTTGCTGACGCACCCACGACGTTTGCACCCGCAGACGGCATTCCGGTTGATGTCAACTATGTAATGGGGCCGGGTGACACCGTTCTGGTTCAACTGTTCGGCAAGGAGCACGCCAAGTACAGCCTGGTAGTTACCCGCGAAGGCATCCTGCAGTTCCCGAAAATCGGGCCGGTCTCGGTGGCCGGGTTGACCTACCGCGAGATGAAAGACGTGCTCAACGCGAAAATCGAAGAGCAGATGATCGGTGAGAAAGTTGTCATTACCCTGGGCAAGCTGCGTTCCATACGGGTCTTTATTCTCGGTGATGTCAAACAGCCCGGGTCCTATACAGTAAGTGCCCTGTCCACCATGACCAATGCGCTCTTTGTTGGCGGTGGAGTCAAGCCGATAGGATCGCTGCGCAAGATTCAGCTGAAGCGTCGTGGCGAAGTTGTAGCCCGGCTGGACCTGTACGATCTGTTGCTGCACGGTGATACCCGGCATGATGTGCGACTCCAGCCGGGGGATGTCATCTTCGTGCCGCCGGTTGGTGCAACCCTGGGCGTGGCCGGCGAAGTCCGACGCCCTGCAATCTATGAACTGCGCAACGAACGGTCAGTCAGTCAGGCGCTGACACTGGCGGGCGGACTTTTGCCTACAGCGTACCCGAAAGCCTCCCGCATTGAGCGCATCAACGCGCAGGGTGACCGCACCCTGATTGACCTGGATGCCGGAAAAAAAGCCGGCTTGCAAACTACCGTGAAGGACGGCGACGTACTGCGGATCTTTTCCGTCCTGGAAAAGATGGAGAACATCGTATTGCTGTCCGGACATGTGCAACGCCCCGGCGGTTACCAGTGGCGCCCGGGCATGCGTATCACCGATCTGGTTTCATCCATCGAAAATGACCTGCTCCCCAGGCCCGACCTTGACTATGCGCTGGTCAAGCGTGAACTGGCGCCTGATCACCGCATCGAACTGTTTTCCATACGTCCCGGAGAGGCACTGCAAAATCCGGCATCAGCCGAGAACATCGAGCTTCAGGCACGGGATGAGCTGATCCTGTTTGGTTCCATCAGCGAGCGCAGTGAAATAGTCGAGCCACTGGTAGAGTTGCTGAGCCAGCAAGCGACGTACCGGCAGCCGGCCCGGGTAGTAAAGGCTGCAGGCCTGTTACGCCACCCCGGTGAATACCCGCTTGAGAAAGGCATGCGCGTCAGTGACCTGATACGGGCCGGTGGCGGGCTGGCGGAAGCGGCCTACGCGCTGGGGGCAGAGCTCACCCGTTACGTCGTGATCGACGGGAACTACCGCGAGGTGGGTCATGTTAATGTCGAGCTAACCGGAATACTGAAGGGTGTTAAAGAGGTTGATCTGATCCTGCAGCCCTATGATGACCTGCGCATCAAGCGGCTGCCGGAATGGGAAACCGCCGCAACGGTAGAATTAAAGGGTGAAGTCCGCTTCCCCGGCATCTACCCGATTGCCCGCGGTGAGCAGCTCAGTAAACTGCTGGAACGGGCGGGTGGCCTGACGGATATTGCATTTGCGCGCGGATCCGTGCTCCTGAGAGAGGAACTGCGAAAACGTGAGAAGCTGCAGCT
>CAZHPJ010000581.1:0-1687 GCA_964534585.1 uncultured Sandaracinaceae bacterium
AGTGTAAGGGGGGCATAAGTCAACATGCAAGAGACACCTGGACCTACATTATAACACTGAGAGGTTTTCAGTACCACTTGTTATAATGCTCGCCCTCACAGGCTTCGAGACTGCGCGAGACCTCGTAGGAGAAGTCGACGTGACCGGGAGTGTCGATGATGTTCAGCTCGTAAACATTGCCATCGCGTGCGGTGTAGTCGATCCGAACGGCATTTGCCTTGATCGTGATCCCGCGCTCGCGCTCGAGATCCATTTCGTCGAGCAGTTGGGCACGCATGTCACGCGCAGATATCGCCCCAGTTCGTTCGAGCAAGCGGTCAGCAAGCGTGGACTTACCGTGATCGATGTGAGCGATGATGCTGAAGTTGCGGATGCGCGACTGATCCATTGTGACTCCGGTGAGAACCCACGGTCCAAGGCAGGGCACGTCAGTGTACCGTTAGGACGCTGCGGTGGTATCCTTGGGTCGATTCCCATCACCTCGTGAGGTTCCTTTCGTTATGGCCAACATCAAGTCGCAAATAAAACGCAACCGACAGAACGAACGTCGCAACGAACGGAACAAAGCAACGCGTTCTGAAATGAGAACGCGGGCGAAACAAGCGATCGCAGCAGCCGAAGCTGGCGATGCCGACAAAGCTGAAGAACTGCTCAGGCTCGCCCAGAAACGGTTCGACATGGCAGTGACCCGCGGTGTCATGCACAAGAAGACGGCGGCCAGGCGCAAGGCACGACTCACAGCCCAGGTGCGCTCGCTGCTCGCATAACGGCGCGACGCACGAATCCCGATCCGATCGTTCAGATCCAACCGGAATACCAATTCAGGAAACGGCACATCTATGACAGATTCCCAGGGCACATGGCTCACACCGGCAGCGTTGACAAAGCTCCAAGACGAGCTTGAACAACTCTCTACCAAGGGTCGAGAAGAAGTCATAGCGCGCATCGCGGAAGCCAGGTCCCACGGAGACCTGAAAGAGAACTCCGAATACGACACTGCAAAGAACGATCAGGGTCTCATGGAAGCCAGGATTCGGTTGCTCAAGCACACCATTGACAACGCACACGTTTCTGAGGTCGACGATTCCGGTGCTGTCGCTGTGGGAACAGTCGCAACGGTTGTCGATGAAGACGGCGACGAGACTGAGTTTTTCGTTGCACCGGCGGAGAACAAGGTTCCAGGGATGCTGCTCGCCTCTCCGGACTCGCCATTGGGCTCTGCACTTCTCGGAGGCCAGCCAGGCGATGAAGTCACATACGACGCCCCGGGCGGCACCTTCACCTATCGAATCACGAGCGTTCGCGTCTACGAGGGCTAGAGACAAGCTTCATTCGACCGCGTAGGTTTCAAGGTCTGTGTTGTGTCCCTATCTTGCCATCCAGCGGCACATTGCAACAGTCAAGCGCTCAAGGGTGACACGATGGGTCGTTTCGGGCATCGTCTTGAGTGTCAAGTCGGCTCTTGAAATCGCACCCACAGCATCCGAAAGCGCACCGGCATTCGCTCGCGTTCGGGCATCCCAGATCTTCTTCGTCGCATAGGAGTTCGGATTCGCCTTCGCCCATTCGGTGAAGGTGTCATAGTCGGGTGCAACCGCGGCGAGTGAGCGCTTGCGCACCTCACCCTCGAGATACGAAAGAAAAACCAACGGATGTTGATGCTCGAGGAAGTCGCCAAGGCGCCTCA
>CAZHPJ010000582.1:0-1685 GCA_964534585.1 uncultured Sandaracinaceae bacterium
GACTCAGACGAAGTCCCCGAACCCACCGTAGACCCGCCGGGCGCCCGCCAATAGAGGGCAGCGCACCGTTGGACAGCTCAGGCCGCCGGAGTCATGCTCGCGGCCACTTTGGGCGGGTAGCTCAGCGGTAGAGCGCTGGCTTTACACGCCGGATGTCGCAGGTTCGACCCCTGTCCCGCCCACCCCGTAGAGACGATGCTTTGCATCGTCCACGGGGCTTTGCCCCCTTTCTTAGATGTTTTTCGCGTGCTCGATGGGACATCCGGCCCTAGGTTTGCTAACTCATAGTCAATGACTGACTAACGGTCAGTTGTGCGAAGCCCCGTGGGCGATGCGGAGCATCGGTTTTACGGGGGAGGGCAAGCCTTGGCGGTATCTGCGCGTAGAGAACGGGAGAGGACTGCGCGGCGAGAGGCGATTCTCGACGCGGCGCAGGAGTTGATCGCCAGCGACGGCTACCACGGCATGCGGATGGATAGCGTGGCGGAGGCGGTCGAGCTGAGCAAGGGCACGCTCTATCTCTACTTCGAAAACAAGGATGCGTTGTGCGCGGCGGTCGCCACCCGGCTGCTCGACGCGCTCATTCCATTCGTCGAAAGCGCGACGAAAAACGCTTCCACGGGCCTCGACGCCGTTCGCCAACTGCTCCAGAACTACGCCGATTTCACGCAAGAGAATCCGCACCACTTCCGGTTTGCGCTCGCGTGGTTGAGTGAGGGCGAGCGCATGGATGATTCGACGGAGGCCTTTCAAATCTACCGCGGCCGGGTCGGCCACATGCTGTCGCTCGTGATTGCGTCGCTGCAACGTGGCCAAGCGGACGGGAGCATCCGAGCCGATGTCGACCCGCTCCCACAGGCACTCCAGCTTTGGACTAGCTTACTCGGCGTGGTCTTGGTGGGAGTCAACAAGGAAGCAATGGCACAAAGAATTCCTGTGCCTGTGGATTTTGAGCAGCTAGTGCCCCTGCACCTGGACGCCATGGTAAGGGCGCTTTCGAGCGAAGGGGCTTCATGATGCGTGGCGCGATTCTCATCCTGCTGGTCCCGGTGTTGGCCGTGGGGTGCAACTACAGGAAAGAGGCGGACATCCTGCCTCCGGTCGAGGTGCCGGGCACCTATTCGGAGGGGGCCGAGGTTCCTCCGCCGCCCGAGCCCAAGACGAAGGCGCAGCGGGTTCGAGACGTGCGTTGGTGGCGGCACATGGGCGACCCGACGCTCACCGCGCTGGTCGAAGAAGCGCTCCGCCGCAACCAGAGCATGCGCGCCGGCTGGATGAAGGTGCAGCAAGCCCGGTACATCGCCAACCAAGTGCGCGCAGCGCGAATGCCGCAAATCGGTGCGGCGGGCGACTTCATTGCGAACAAGACGCTGCTGTCCTTCGGTGAAGTGCAAGCCCGTACCGCGACCGGCTCCTTGCCGGTATCCTACGAGGTCGATCTCTTCGCGCGCCGGGCCCGTGAACACCAAGGCGCCAAGCTCGATGCCGAAGCGGCGCGGCTCGATCAAGACGCCCTGGCGATCGCGATTTCAGCCGAGGTTGCCGAGGCATGGTTCGATTCGATCAACGCACGCATCACAGCCTCCGTCGTGCGGGAGCAGCTCGACACGGATCTGCGGTTCTTGGAGCTGGTCGAGCTCCGCTATCGAGAGGGCCTCAACTCGGCGGTTGACGTCCATCAACAG
>CAZHPJ010000583.1:0-1680 GCA_964534585.1 uncultured Sandaracinaceae bacterium
TCAAGAGCGCCGAAGGACTCACGAACCACGCCCCCGGGGAGTTCGGCCTCGTGCTAGGCCTCGACCGGGCTCCGGAGATGAAGACGGTGCGCCGCAAGCTGTCGGAGTTGGCCAGCCGCGGCCAGGCGCTGGAGTTCTCGCGGGCCTTCGCCACTCGTTGGACCGAAGAGGCCCCGGACGCCCTGGGCTATCTCTACATCGACGGCCACGTGCGTCCCTACCATGGTCGGACCCACAAGCTCCCGAAGACCCACGTGCAACGCCGGCGCCTGTGTATGCCGGCGACGACCGACTACTGGGTCAACGACGCCAACGCAGAGCCGCTGATGTTCGTCACCGCGCCCGCCAACGAGGGGCTGCTGGCGATGATGGAGGACGAGCTGCTCCCGGAGATCCGCAAGCTGGCGGGCGACGACCGTCGAGTGACGCTGATCTTCGACCGCGAGGGGTGGAGCCCGAAGCGCTTCAAGAAATGGAAGAAAGCCGGCTTCGACGTGATCACCTATCGCAAGGGCAAGTACCGGGACTGGCAACGGCGCTCTTTCAAGGAAGTGACGGTCGAGGTGTCCGGACGGAAGGTGAAGTACCTACTGGGCGAGCGCATGCTCCGGGTGGCCAAGGGCTTTCGAGTGCGCGAGGTTCGGCGCCTGTGCGACGATGGCCACCAGACCTCGGTGGTGACGACGCGAAGAGACCTGCCGATCGAGACGGTGGCGCTGCGGATGTTTTCACGGTGGCAGCAGGAGAACTTCTTCCGCTACATGCGCCACGAGTTCGCGCTGGACCACCTGCCGACGACCGCGGTGGAGTCGGCGGATCCGGAGCGCAGCGTGCCCAACCCTGCGGTGAAGAAGAAGAAGCGTGAGTTGGCCAAGGCCAAGGCCAGCTTGACGAAGGCTGAGCAGCGCTACGGCAAGAATGCGTACGACAACCCGGAGCAGAAGCGTCGCACCGTACGGGGATTCAAGATCTCCCATGCGAAGTTGGGTCGAGAGATCCGACGGCTGCGCCAGACCTGCGGTCGACTGGAGTCCGAGATCAAGACCCTCCCCGCCCGCGTGCCGGTGCGGGAGGTGATGGACGGCGAGCCGGTCATCCGACTGGAGCGCGAGCGCAAGACCATCACCGACACGTTGAAGATGGTCGCCTACCGCGCCGAGACGCAACTGGCGAACCTGGTGGGTCCGCTGCTCCCATACCGGGACGACGAGTCCCGGAAGTTCATGCGCCAGGTGTTCGAACTGCCGGCTGATCTCCTCCCGGATTACGCGAACCGAAAGCTCGTCGTGCGTTTACACAGCATGGCGAACCCACGCTCCAACCGTGCCCTCAGCGCACTTTGCGAGGTGCTCAATGACTTCAATGTCTGCTACCCCAACACCGATCTGCGCCTCGTCCTGGAGGCTCCAGAGCCCCGATAATTATCAGCCCATGTCCGGGGCTCTGCAATTGGGGGGAGCGGTTCAGGCGCCCGGAACGGCTCGGCACCGATCCGCTCGACCTCTTCCACGAGGAAACGGGACCGCTCGGCCGGGTTGTCGAAGTCCAGGTTCCAGGCCAGGCGAAGCTGGTTTTCTTCCCGTCGCGACCACGGGGCCTCGATGGCGTCGAGGCAGCGCTGCAGCCGATCCTGCGCCACATCCGCGGGCGGGTGCGCTCTGAGAAACTCCGCCACCCCCC
>CAZHPJ010000584.1:0-1680 GCA_964534585.1 uncultured Sandaracinaceae bacterium
GGGACGACTCAAGCCCGGGCGGATGTTCCTGATCGACTTCGAGCAGGGCCGCATGATTCCGGACGCCGAGCTCAAGAACGACATCGCGTCGCAACGTCCCTACGGCAAGTGGCTCAACGAGCAGCGCCTCAAGTTGACCGAGCTTCCCGTAAACGACGACGCGCACGGGTTCGACCCCGAGACGCTCCTGGCACGCATGCAGTCGTTTGGTTACACCACCGAGACGATGCAGTTCATGTTGCGGCCGATGATCGAACAGAAGCGTGATCCGGTCGGGTCCATGGGAAATGACTCGGCGCTCGCGGTTCTGAGTGACCAGCCACGACTGGTATACGACTACTTCAAGCAGCTCTTTGCACAGGTCACCAATCCCCCAATCGACTCGATCCGCGAAGAAGTGATCATGGCGGTCGAGTGTTACATTGGGCCGGAGAAGAACCTGCTCTCGACGACGCCGGAGCACGCGCATCGGCTTCGCATTCCGCACCCGATTCTGACCAACGAAGAGGTCAATGCGCTCAAGACGATCGAGGAACGCGGCTGGCGCAGTAAGATCATCGACATCACTTGGCTCCGGAGCGAGGGCGCCGAGGGCCTCGAGCCTGCGCTCCAACGCATTCGACAGGAGGCGGAGCAGGCGGTGGACGAAGGGTATAGCCTCGTCGTGCTGACCGACCGTGCCGCGGGCAAGGACCGCATTCCCGTGAGCGCGCTGCTCGCTACGGGCGCAATCCACCATCACCTGGTTGCGACGGAGAAGCGCACCAGAGTCGGAATCGTCCTCGAAACCGGCGAGGCGCGCGAGGTGCATCATCACTGCTGTCTCGTCGGCTACGGCGCGGACGCGATCAATCCCTACCTGGCGTTCGAGGCGCTGTGGAAAGAGCGCCGCCTCGGCACACTCGACGCCGAGAGGTTCCCCGACGACGCGAGCATCGTTGCTGGCTATCGCAAGGCGGTCGCCAAGGGCATGCTCAAGGTCTTCGCCAAGATGGGGATTTCGACGCTCCAATCGTACAAGGGTGCGCAGATCTTCGAGGCCGTGGGCCTCAACAGCTCTGTCGTCGACCTCTGCTTTGCCGGGACCGCGAGCCGCATTCAGGGCGTCGGGTTCAACGTCATCGCTCGGGAGCTGGTCGAACGTCACGCGCTTGGCTACCCGGACGAAGGCGAGTTCCGGCTCCCGATCCTTCCGAACGACGGGCAGTTCCATTGGCGCGCCAATGGCGAGCGGCACATGTGGAACCCGGAGACGATTGCCAACCTGCAGGTGGCGGCGCGTGCGAACAGTGGTGATGCGTACAAGCGCTTCGCCGAGCACGCGAACAACAGTGCCCGGGACCGATGCACGCTGCGCGGTCTGATGCGCTTCAGCAAAGGTCGGAGCATTCCGCTGAGCGAGGTCGAGCCCGCAAGCGAGATTGTGAAGCGGTTCGCCACCGGCGCGATGAGCTTTGGCTCGATTTCGGTGGAGGCGCACTCGACGCTCGCCATCGCGATGAACGAGCTAGGGGGAAAGTCCAACACTGGCGAGGGCGGCGAGGACCCGGAGCGCTACAAGCCCCTGCCCAATGGTTCGAGGAACCCGATGCGTTCGGCCATCAAGCAGGTCGCTTCGGGTCGCTTCGGTGTGACCATCAACTATCTCACCAACGCTGACGAGATCCAAATCAAGATGGC
>CAZHPJ010000585.1:0-1678 GCA_964534585.1 uncultured Sandaracinaceae bacterium
GAGAAGTCGAGCCCGACGATCTCGCGCAGCGTCCGCAGTTGCGCGGCCGGCTTCAAGCGGGTGAACTCGAGCGGGTCGAAGCTCAGCCGACCTACCAGGGCGTCGAGCAGCTTTTGGGGAGAGGGGAACGAAACCCCCTCGGCACTGGTCACCTTCAGGCTTCCACCGCCGCCCGCAGTGATCGTCCTCGTGACGATCATGTCGCCGAGGTCGAGCTCGACGCGCGCTTTCTTCGCGCCGCGTCGCACCGGCTGCGGCGGCTGCGCGCTGGCGCCTCCGAGGGCGATCCAGATCGCGTCCAGGGTTGATGTCTTGCCCTGTCCGTTGCGCCCGCCGATCACCACCAGGTTACCGTCTGGCAGGATCTCGACCGCGGTCAATCGTTTCAGGTTCTCGGCGGTAAGTCTGATGATCTTCAGAGTCATGTCTGTGTCCTTTGCAACAGTCGGATGGACGCGCTCATTCGCTATCGTCAGATCGGACGTAGGTCCGCGCTGACCATGCGACCGCATCCTTTTGTTTTATGCCCCAGTCTCGGCCGATTTTGATAGCGCGTAGGCGCCCTTGCTGGCACGCGCGACGAACGCCTGACGCAGAGCACGACTTCATCCTGGCGACCATTTCCACCGTGAGTAGCTTGCTTCCGCTCATGACCGCTCCCGTCCTTGCCTTGACTAGTCCTGCTCGGCGTTGCCTCTCCGCGCCGCGCCACGCCCTGCCGCGCCTATTCGTAATCAACCTTCGGCGCCGGCATCTCCAGCCGACTTATCGCTCGCTCTATACCCGCCACGCAGACCGCCGACACGTTCATCCGCAGCCCATGCTTTGCGTACATGGCGCGAACTCTATCCAGTCGTTCTGCGACACGCTTCGTGAGGTAGATGTTGATTCGCTTCGCCATGTCTTCCATGCCATGCCTTGCCATGCCGCGCCTCGCCATGCCCTGCCCTGCCGCGCCATGCCATGCCTAGCCATGCCATTCCGAGCCCAGCCGCGCTGCGCCGAGACGCACCGCGCCCTGCCTAGCCGTGCTATTTCCAGTCGATCGATTTCACCTTGAACCGACCGTAGTATCCGTTGTTGCGCGGGCGGAATCGGCCAATGCCGATCATGGTTCCGGCAACGTCGAGCACGCGAGCAAACACGCTATCCGTGATTGCCGGATCGACGATCGTCCACTCGACGATCCCACTCCACTCGTCGATCGCGCAGAAGCACTTGCTAACGCGCTTGGAGCCGCCTCGTCGACCATCGGAGGGGACAAATAGCCGCTCCCCCGGAACATCATCAGCCTGGATTCCCAGCAGAAGCGGCGTCATGCACAGAACGCCGGCCTCGAAGTGTTTCGTGTAGGTCGCCTTGCCTTTGCCGGGGATTTGGATGCTCTCGAACTTTGCCGCCTCGGCGAGACAGTTCTTGAAAGCCATCGGCGGGATGAAAACCTCCCCACTTTTGGTCGTATGCATCCGTTGTCGCCAGCATCGCTCCTCGTGGTCCGCGGCGGTCTCGCGCTCGGCGCGGCCCTCCTCGAAGTGTCGGCTCTGGGAATACCGCGTTGTGCCAACCAATAGCGTGTTCACTGTCCGAATCGTCGTCATCTTCTTTTCTCCCGCTCGTTGTTTGTTGCCTTGCCATGCCCAGCCATGCCATGCCATGCCGAGCCGAGCCGCGCCGAGCC
>CAZHPJ010000586.1:0-1677 GCA_964534585.1 uncultured Sandaracinaceae bacterium
CGGAGGAGCGGGCTTCGGCCGCCTCCGCGTGTTGTCGCGCGCAGCGGTGCCGTCGTCCCGGTTGCTCCGAGGAGTGCACGCGCGTTGTCGCCCGCGTCAGTGCAGCGCGTGGCGCGCGAGCATGAGCAGGTTCGCGGACACGATCGAAGCCCAAGTGTAGGACTTGAACGAGTCGAGCCCGCGCCACGTGCAGCGGTCGAGTCCGAACGAGCGCTCGAGGAAGGATATCCCCCCTTCGATGCCTGCGCGGAATCGACGCAACCCGCGGTAGACGCCCGGGCTCTTGGCCATGTCCTCGACCTCGAGCCCGCGCTTCTTCGAGAACATGACGTCCTCAACGCCAAGCTCCTTGATCGCCGCGAGATTCGCCTTGGATGCGAACCCTCCGTCGAAGGCGACCTGCCGAGGAACGCGCTCGAAGATGTCGTGCTGTCGCTCGACCATCTCGACGGCGAGCGTGGCGTCGGCGGGGTTACCGTCCTCGATGCGGCAGTCGAGGATGAGGCCGGAGGCGCCGGTGGCCAGGCAGAGCTCGTGGCCGTAGAGGACGTCGCGTCGGTCCTTGATGATGATGTCGGTGTGGGGCTCGAAGATGGAGACGATCTTGTCCTTCGCGGGGACCTGCTCGCCCAGCCACAGACGACGTTGCGTCTGGTTCAGAACCTTGTGGGCAAGCGCGGCGTAGTGCCTCAGCTCAGCGGCGAGGCCTTGCGCGCTCGCCTGCTGGAGCGGGCTCAGGCTCCGGTATTGTCCGAGCGCCTCCGCGACACGCTCGGCGCTCCCGACCGTCGTGCTCGTCACCAACAGCCGCTGGTCGTAGAGCTTGCGGCGCTTCTTGTTCGTCTTGGCGTACATGATGCCCATCGCACGGCGCTTGGCTCGCAACGTCGAGTCGCGGAAGGGAATCGAGACCAGGTCGCGCGCATACACCATCACCCGCGTCAGGACGCGAACGCAGTCCCACAGGAGTGACGAGTCGCTGGGCTCGTGGATCAGCGTGCCGGTCACGCATGCAGTCGAAGCGAACCTTGCGCCCCTTCTCGACGCCCCGCTCCTTCGCGTCCTGGACCAGGACCCAGTTGATCTTCTCCAACGTCTCCGCCCGCACCCGCTCGAGGTTCATCTTCAGCCTCGAGTCGCTCGGCGGCTTGTCGCCAATCCCGAGTCGGCAGAACGCGCGGTAGGCCGTCGAGTCGCCCAAATGAAAGGCGAGCTCCACGTAGCTGAAGCCCGTCATCTGCTTCACGATGAGCATCCGCAAGACTTGTTCACCGCTCAGCCCGCGCCGGCCAGTGCGCGGATTCGCCACACCCCGGGTGACGTCTTCGTAGACCCACTCCGCGAACTCGGGGTGCGCGTCGAGCAAGCGCCCCATCTCTTCGAGCTCGCGGACGTGCTGGTGATCGAACGAGGACGCGACGAGGGGGACCTGAGAAGCTACGGTTTCACGCATCGGGGTGCCGTTTCTGTTGGTGTTCTTCGTTGGACACCGATGAAACGCTCACCCCGATTCTTCTATTTCCGTCATTTCTTCAGAGACTTGCGGTTCCTGACGGGGAACTCGCTATAGGAACACATATACTCGCTGGCGGTCGCCGTGAGCTATTGGCGACGGTGCTCGAAGAGGTCTGCGCCCAGCTTGAACGCGATCGTAATCGTATCTCGGATCTCAAGAAC
>CAZHPJ010000587.1:0-1673 GCA_964534585.1 uncultured Sandaracinaceae bacterium
CGGAACGTGTCGTGCAAAGCAGGACAAGGCTGAACAAGCCTACCATCGAGCTTCGTGCTCGAAATCCAGACAAAGTCGGTCGTGGTGTACGCAACGTATACGCGTACACACAGCCAAGCGACGTGCTGAGCTCGTCGTGAGGTGAGCGAGCTTCCAAAAGGGGCGTCCCGTGCCGGGTCGCCCCTTTTCTTATGGGGCGTCGGGCTGAAGTTTCTAAGTTTCAGGAGGCAAGCTGAAGAGCTCGTCTCCGACTGTCGTGGCGAAGCTCGCTGCGTCGTCGCGCCAACACAGCTAACGCAACGCGGTTCACGCCGAAACTGAGAAACTTCAGCCCGTCCCTACCCTGGCTATTCGTGAACCTCGATCGATCCGAGGAGTCTTTCTTGTTCGACTCGCGCCCGGGGGTTGTCTCTCGTCAAGATCGAGTTCACGACGTAGAGAGTCCCGTCGACGATGAAAGCAATGGCGGTGCCGCGGTAGCCGGGGTGGTCGTCGTCGTCGTAGTCGGGCACGCGGTAGTGCAGCAGGACAGCAGGCTTCCCATCGATCTTGATCTTCGTCTGAGAGGTCTTCTTTCCGAAGTATGTCTCGAGCACGCCATCCACGGCCCGGCGGAGTATTTTGTCAGTGCTAGCAAAGCGGAGAGCCACACGGGGAAGCTTGGTTTCATTGATCGTGAGCAGGGCTCCCACCCTCTCATACCGGGCCAAACGCGTGTTGATCGTTCCCGCAGGGGATTTCCTGGTGGCCGTCTCGATCGTGTCCGGATGACTAGGAAAGAGGACCGAAGCCTTCTTGTCAGCGCTCTCAACGCGAACCCACTCCTGCTGGGCCGAAGCCTGAGGGAAAACAATTGATGCCGTGACGAAAGCGGTGACGACAGCCAGAATTCGAGTGTAGGTGCGCATCTGATCAACTCCTCCGCTGAATGAGCACGAGCTCTCGAGCTGTGCCGCGTCCAGACTAGCCTGAAACGCGTGCCAGTGCGCAAGCAACGAACCCTTCCCAGGGACGATCTCGGTCGGCATCGAACTTGGGAAGGCGCGCAGTGCGGTCTGCCGCGTTGCTAGTTGGTCCTGTTGTATCGCAGTGTGATTTGATACGTGCTCCGCTCGGCTCCGCTGTGGTACTCGCGGCGCTCCCGGTACTGCTGGGCGGCTTTTGCGCTCGCTTCGCATTCCGGGCGATCCCGATCTTCCGTGTCCTCGCAAGGCTCCACCGTGACGTCGATGCCGCCCGTGGTCGTTCCCTGAATCGTCGTTGGGTTGGGGAAGTTCTGACTCGTGAGCTCGGACATTCGGCGGAAGGGGATGCCGGCCGAGTCCTGAATCACCAGATCTGCAGGGGCCCACAGCGCCACGACCGAGTTGATGGCGAAGGTCAGCGCGGCGCCGACCGCGGCGCCCACGGCCGGTCCACCGAAGATTGTTGCCACGCCCCCGACTGCGATCCCCACTGTTGCGGAGATCACGCCCCAGTTGCTGGCCAAGATCGCCGTGAACGCGGCCGAGAAGGAGCGAATGCTCTCTTCGAACGCTTGTCTGTTGTCGATTTCGTAGCCAATGACTGCCACTGCCAGACCCACGCCCACTGCATCACGGAAGTGACGCCGGTCCAGGCGCCTTCGATTCCCGCTGTCGACGTTGCCAAACTCGAAGTCGATCGTATTCAAC
>CAZHPJ010000588.1:0-1665 GCA_964534585.1 uncultured Sandaracinaceae bacterium
CAGGAGCCCCGCAGTCGGGTCAGTGCAGCGTCGGCGTCTGGATGCAGCGCGATGTTGGGACGGTGCGAGCGGTAGCTCTCGATCATGCGCGTAAGGAGCGGCTTGCTTTGTTCAAGGTCTTTTTCTTCGAGCAGCGTGTTGAAGATCCTGGATCGATGCGGTGTGTCAAAGAGTTGTCGCATCCTGGCCGCGACGGGACCGGGCGGGCCGAGCAGATCGGCAAACGCCTCCGCCACGGCGGCGAACCCGCTCAGCGCAAAGGCGCGCTCCGGATAGAGCGTGTCATCAAGATCAAAAACGACAGCGTCGATGGAGAATCCTCTTGGCGGCGCGACCTTCGCGGCACGAAAACGGAGACCATTCTACGGGCTGGTGCCCACGAGCGAGGTTTCCTCGGCGCCCGAACCACCCGATTCCTCCTTGGCGAGGTGGCCCTGCTGCGGCACGATTGATCGCGCGGGCCCGGCTACCTCGAGGCAGTCGCAGTCGAGGGTGCAATCGAGCACCAGATCAAACTGGGCGGGGTCGTCGAATCGTTGAGCAGCCAGCCAGACTTGGGTCATCTGCGGGCTGATCCTGCGCAGCACGTCGATGGCCTTGCTCATCCGCTGTCGGTCGAAGAAGGCGAACGGTTCGTCGAAGAAGATGAACTGGGCGCCCTTGCTCGATGATGCGATCAAGGCCTGGGATAGCGCCAGCCGTACGCACAGCATCAACTGCCGGTGGGCGCCGTTGGAAATCTCCGACAGGCCGACAAAATCGTTTTTCTCCTTGCAGAAGACTCGAACGCGCAGATCGTCGTCGATCTCCAGATGCTCGTACCGCCCCTGGGTGAGTTGGGGCAGAATCTTGCTCACGAACCGCCGCAGCTCGGGTTCGAATCTCGAGTAGATGCGCCGACAGGCCCCGTCGATCAGCTCGCAACCCACCTTGCGTACGAGGATGGCGTGGCGCCAGCTGTCGGCTTTGGCTCGAAGCCCTGCCACCTTCCGCTCGAGCGATTCAACCTGATCCCACTGTGATTGCTCCGCCGCGATCTCCCGCTCGAGCTGTACCGCCTGCTCGCGAAGGGCTGCGACCTGCTCCGTGAGTTCCTCCGTGCGGGCGGTGATGCGCTGCTGTGCCTCATGCAAGGACTTTGCCGCCTGGGCGCTTCCGTCATGGACGAGCGTAAGTTTCTGCGCAAGGGCCCGCGGTTTGACCAGGACGGCTCCGTCCCCCTCCGAAAACGACACGACCGCGCTGTGCAGCAAGTCGTTGTCCACGGCGTGCAGGGCGCTGAGTGCATCGGAAAGGGCCGCCTCCTCCATCGCGTCAATCACCTCGACTTCCGTTCGCGCGATCTGTGCTTCAGCGTCGATCTGTTCGACGTTCTGTCGCAAACGACGAAGGCGTCCTGTGGCTCGAGCCCACAGCATGGCGAACAGGGCGAACAGGGCCGTGCTCCCAATCGCGGTCGTGAGCAGCATGAGCTGGCGGCCGGCTTCGTCCAGACCGAGGATCGCGCGAAGCCAGACGCCGACGGAAGACTCGGGTGCCGCGCCCAGTACGCCCCATCCAGCCCAGGCAAGCACGGCCAGTTCGACAAAAAACACGCCCAACGCAAACACCGGCCTTCGGCGCGACTTGGTCTTGACGATGTGCTGAAGGGCGGCGTTGCGGCGG
>CAZHPJ010000589.1:0-1661 GCA_964534585.1 uncultured Sandaracinaceae bacterium
CGTGAGGATGCGATGATCGGCGTCATCGTGTGGCTGGCGGCGCTCGTTGGATAGCCGGACGAGTCGAAGACGTAAACGTCGCGGGTGCCGTAAACCTGGCCGTTGAGGTCGGCGCCACCATCGCGCTCCGATGCTGCGAACCGCACTGTGCCTTGTTGGTGGGCGCTGATCATCGGGGCGGTTGCAGGCGCGAAGGTCAGCTGCTGGGCTTGCTTGGCCTCGCGCGCTGAGCGAATGATCAACGGGGGCGCCGTTGGAACCAGGACCTCGCGCGCGCCGGCCTCGAGGTAGACCTTTGCAGCGATTTCAACCGCGTGACGAAGCCGCTCCTGGTGATCTTTTCGCTGCTCGTAGCGAATCGTCAGCCGGCCGTCGCGTGCGACCTCGACTCGACCCGACGGCGCGTCGGGAGCCAGCAAGAGCGAAGGTGCCATTCGGTCGTACCGGGCCATGTTCTCCATGCCCTGGACCCCCGAAAAGGGCAACATGGTCGACACGATGCCGGGTGTGCCCATGATGCCCTCGATGCGATAGCCCCAAAGCCCGAACTCGGCGTTGTCTTCCTCTTCGAACTCCGTGACCGCGTATGACTGTGGGATACCGTCGAAGGCCGCGATCCGCTCGTCGAAAACGCCGATGATGGAGAGCTGTGGCTGCAGTATGAGGTTGTTCCCAACGTGGGCGTTCCCCACGCCGGAACGCAGCAGCAGTTGCGCCGACGCAATGGCATTGGCCGCGACGATGACGATTTTCGCTCGGACTTTGAGCTCATTCTGCTCGTGATAGCCACCCGGATCGAGCGTGCGGACCGTGACCTCCTTGAGCTCCTGGTTGGCTTTGCCGATCTTCACGGCGCGCGCCCTCGTGAAGATGCGCGCGCCTGCCTCCATGGCCTTTGGAAGCGCCACCATGCGAGGGTTTCGCTTGGCGTTGATCGGGCAGCCTATCATGCAGGTGCCGAGCCCGACGCAACCCACACGGTTGTGCATCATCACCTCTCCGCGCAGCCCAAGTGCTTCGGCCCCCTGGCGGAGCTTGTTGTTCGCGGGGTTGACCATGTTCTCCGGGATGCGGCTTGCAGAGAGATCAGCGAGTGCATCGTCGTGGAAGCGCTTGAACTGCTCCGGCGCGAAGTCTTCGAGCCCGTACTTGGTCGCCCAGTGGTGGAGCACGCCCTCGGGGATGGGCACGACGTCGCAAGTGTTGATGACGCCTCCCCCGCCGAGCACTCTGCCTTGTAAAACACTGATGGAGAGGTCATGCGTGGCTCGCCCTCCCCGGTCCATGTAGAGCTGATCGTACATCGGGCCGTCGCGCTGAGTTCGCTCCGGCCCGATGAGATCGCGGCCCTCCTCGAGCACGACGACCTCGTGCCCGGCCTCGGCCAAGAGGCGCGCCGCGGTTGCCCCGCCGCACCCCGAGCCAATGATACAGATCTCCACCGTGATCGCTTCGGGCAGCGCCTCTTTCGACAGGTCGATGATCCCGTCGGTCATGGCGTCACACCCGGCGTGCGTTTCATCGACGGACCCGGATACCCGATGTGCGGCCACACCTGCTCGTGGTCGAAGTAGACCAAGTTGAAGAACTTCCGCATCGCGATGCTCACTTGGCGTCGCAGAAGGTTGTCGCTGAGGGCCCATTCGTTCCAATGAGCGGCC
>CAZHPJ010000590.1:0-1659 GCA_964534585.1 uncultured Sandaracinaceae bacterium
TTACTCGTTCGCGCTCATTCGCAGCGACAAGAACTTGTCGTTCAAGACCGACAACTACGGCAATCCGGAGCAAGACACGTTCTTCTACGCCGGCGTGACCAAGTCGTGCGATATTTTCAGTAATTAATCGCACAACATGACCCGCTGCGCACAAGACGCGGACCGGGTCCCGGCCAGGAGATCACATCCATGAAACTAGTCACCGCCATCATCAAGCCCTTCAAGCTGGATGACGTCCGTCAGGCTGTCGCAGACATGGGCATCAAGGGCATCACTGTGACGGAAGTCAAAGGCTTCGGTCGTCAACGCGGCCACACCGAGTTGTACCGCGGCGCCGAGTACATTGTCGACTTCCTGCCGAAAACCAAGATCGAGATGGCCGTCGATGACGCCGTAGCCGAACAGGTGATCGAGGCAATCGTTAACACGGCACGAACCGGCAAAATCGGCGACGGCAAAATCTTCGTCACGTCGCTGGAAGAAGTCATCCGCATCCGGACCGGTGAAACCGGCACAGAAGCCGTGTGACTTTTTTGCATAGCAGCGCTTAAAAACTAATTCGATCAGGAGAATGACCAGAATGAATGCATCAGGAAAAACCGGTTGGACTTGCCGATTGCTAAAGGGCCGACTGCTAAAGGACCGATTGCTAAAGGGCCGATTGCTGAAAATCTGCTTGCTGCCAGGCCTGCTTCTGGCGACCGGCAACGCCGGCGCCGATGAATTGAACTCCGGGGACACAGCCTGGATGCTCACGGCGACGGCACTGGTATTGTTCATGACGATACCCGGACTATCGCTCTTTTACGCCGGCATGGTACGCAGCAAAAACATCCTGTCGGTGCTGATGCAGTGTTTTGCGATTACCAGTCTGGCGACAATATTTTGGACTGTCATCGGCTACAGCATTGCCTTCGGCGGCGAAGGACCGTTCTGGGGCGGCCTGGACAAGATGTTTCTAAAAGGTGTAACCGTAGATTCCCTGGCAGGCACAATCCCCGAGACCGTGTTCATGACGTTCCAGATGACCTTCGCCATCATTACACCCGCGCTGATGGTGGGCGCATTTGCCGAACGCATGAAGTTTTCCGCGATGCTGTGGTTCATGGGAATCTGGCTGACGGTGGTGTATGCGCCGATCTGTCATTGGGTCTGGGGTGACGGCGGCTGGCTCGGCGCACTCGGCATCCTGGATTTCGCCGGCGGCACGGTCGTACACATCAACGCGGGGATTGCCGGCCTGGTGACCGCTTTGCTACTCGGCAATCGCAAGGGGTACGCCAAGACGCCGATGTTACCGAACAATCTCGGTTACACGATTGTCGGTGCGGCAATGCTCTGGGTCGGCTGGTTCGGATTCAATGCCGGGAGCGAACTCGCTGCCGACGGGACGGCCGGCATGGCCATGGCGGTTACCCAGATTGCAACGGCCAGTGCAGCGCTCGGCTGGATGTTCAGCGAATGGGTGACCCATGGAAAACCAAGCGTATTGGGCATCGCCAGTGGCGCCGTAGCCGGCCTGGTCGCAATCACACCGGCATCCGGAGCCGTCGGACCGATGGGCGCTATCGGCATCGGCATCCTTGCCGGGATCGGCTGTTACCTGGCCGCGACCAGGCTCAAGAACGCACTGGGTTACGACGATTCGCTGGATGTATT
>CAZHPJ010000591.1:0-1651 GCA_964534585.1 uncultured Sandaracinaceae bacterium
GACCACTGGCTGCCCAGGGGAAGGCGCCCTTCTCTACTTTTATGCCTTCGGCTTTGGCCTCGGTTTCGGTAAGACCCATCCAGGCGACTTCCGGATCTGTGTAGGCGACAGAGGGAATGGTCATTGGGTCGAAGACGGCCTTCATGCCGGAGATGACTTCGGCGGCGACTTTGGCTTCGTGTGTTGCTTTGTGTGCCAGCATCGGCTGTCCGACGATGTCACCGATGGCATAGATGTGCGGGACGTTGGTGCGCTGCTGATTATCGACAGAGATATAACCGCGCTCATCGACATTGACGCCAGCCTTATCCGCATCTATCAGCAGACCGTTAGGGTTGCGGCCAACCGCGACCAGGATGCGGTCGAAGGTATCGGTATCAGGTGCATCTTTGCCATCAAAGGACACTTTTAGACCCGACTTTAACGGTTCTATGCCAGTGACGGCGGTTTTTAGATAGATGTTTTCATAGCGTGACTTTAAACGCTTTGCCAGCGGGCGGATGATATCTTTGTCGGCACCGGGTATCAGACTATCCTGCATTTCTACAATGGTTATTTTCGATCCCAGGGCATCATAGACGGTGGCCATTTCCAGGCCAATGATGCCGCCACCGATGACCAGTAGGCGTTTCGGCATGTCTTGCAGCAGCAGTGCATCGGTAGAATCCATCATGCGTGGATCATCATGCGGGAAGCTCGGGATTTTTGTTACCCGTGAGCCGGCAGCAATGATGCAGTTGTCAAATGAGATGTTGATGTCGCCATCAGTGGTGGTAACGGTGATGTGATTGGACGAGGTGAATTTACCTTCACCGGTAACGACTTCTACCTTGCGCTGTTTGGCCAGCATCTTCAGGCCGCCGGTGAGGCGATTGACCACAGAATCTTTCCAGCCGACGATCTTTTCGATGTCGATCTTTGGCTTGCCGAAACTGACGCCATGATCTTCCATTTCGGCTGCTTCGGTGATCACGGCGGCGGTATGTAACAGTGCTTTTGACGGGATGCAGCCTACATTCAGGCAGACGCCGCCGATACGCTCATGACGTTCGATCATGATGACCTGACGACCGAGATCGGCGGCACGGAAGGCGGCAGTATAGCCACCGGGGCCAGAACCGAGTATCAGCAGCTCTGCATGCTTGTCTCCCTTGTCAAAATTAGCGGGGGCTGCAGGTGCTGCAGGTGCAGGGGCTGCGGTCGGTGCCGGTGTTTGCGCAGGCTTTTCCAGTGGCGTTTCGGTTGTTTTTTTCTCTTTTGCCGGCGTAGCATTACCTGCAGTATCACCCTGCTCCTGCAGCATCAGAATCAGCGCATTCTCGGCGATTTTGTCGCCCAGTGAAATCTTTATCTCCTTCACGACGCCGGCGGCAGGTGATGGAATTTCCATCGTGGCCTTTTCGCTTTCCAGCGTGATCAGGGAGTCTTCCTCGGCAACAGTATCACCGGCGGAGACCAGTATTTCAATTACCTCTACTTCGTCAAAATCCCCGATATCGGGCAGGCGTACTTCTCTCAGCTTACTCATGTGTTGGTTCCTTGCATCATGCTAAAGAAGTACCTTGCGTATGTCCGTGAGCATTTTGCTCAAATAGGTAATAAACCGTGCGCCATCGGCGCCGTCGATGACACGGTGATCATAGGAAAGTGC
>CAZHPJ010000592.1:0-1646 GCA_964534585.1 uncultured Sandaracinaceae bacterium
ACCGATACGAGGGGCACGCGATCGAGACGGTGCACTGCGACTACACAGCCCGAACTGAACCGCCCCGGGAATTCCGGAGACTCAATTACATGAGCGCAGCCTCCATGACTGGGCTGCTCTGACTTTGATAGTACCCCGACTCGAGTTCGAGTGGGGGAATGTATCCGATCGGCTCGAGGAGGCGACGGCGGTTGAACCAGTCGACCCATTCAAGCGTGGCGTATTCGACCGCTTCGACGCTGCGCCAGGGGCCTCGGCGCCGGATCACTTCGGTCTTGTAGAGGCCGATGACGCTCTCGGCCATCGCGTTGTCGTACGAGTCGCCGACGCTGCCGACGGACGGCTCGATGCCCGCTTCGAGCAGGCGGTCCGTGTAGCGAATCGACAGATATTGCACCCCGCGATCGCTGTGGTGCACAAGGCCTTCGCTTGGAGACCGTTGATGCAAGGCTTGCTCGAGCGCATCGAGCGCCAAGTCGCTTCGAAGTGAACGCGAGACCCGCCAGCCGACGATGGCACGGGAGAACACGTCGATGACGAAGGCCACGTAGGCAAAGCCCACCCACGTCGCCACGTACGTGATGTCCGCCACCCAAAGCTCGTTCGGTCGCGTCGCCACGAACACGCGCTGTACCAAGTCCGAGGGCCGGGCGGCCGATTCGTCCGCGAGGGTCGTGACCTTGAATGCACGGCCCCGCACCGCGCCCCGTAGGCCCATGTCACGCATCAGCCGCCCGACGGTGCATCGCGCGACCGTGACGCCCTCGCGCAGAAGCTGACGCCACACCTTCTTGATGCCGTAGACCCCGCCGAAGCTCTGCTCAAAGACGCGCCGGATTTCGACTCTCAGTACCTCGTCACGCTTTGCGCGGGCACAACGCCGGTCCGGATCGAGGCGACGCGCCCGGTGCTCGTAGTAGGTCGACGGGGCGATCGGCAACACCGCGCAGATCGGCTCGACCCCGTACTCGTTCCGGTATTCTTCGATGAAATCGACCATCACTTGTGTCGGCGGTCGAGCTCCGCCTGAGCGAAATACGCCGATGCCTTGCGTAGGATTTCATTGGCGCGTTTGAGCTCGCGATTCTCACGCTCAAGCTGCTTGAGTCGCTCACGCTCCGCGGTCGTGACTCCGGCTCGTTTGCCGGAGTCACGCTCGACTCGCCGTATCCACTTGCGCAAGGTCTCCGGCGTGCACCCGATCTTGGCTGCCACCGAGGTGATCGCCGCCCATTGCGAACCGTGATCACCCTCGCTCTCCATCACCAGCCGGACCGCTCTGTCGCGGACCTCGGCCGAGTACCTGCTTTGCTTTCCCATGGCTCCATCCTCTCAACATTGGGAGCCTCCGGTAAAGCCGGGTCGGTTCAGTTATCTCGCGTTGGGCGTCGCGCGGAGAGGGCGTTTGTTTTTGCTAGGCTCAGCTCGAAGCTGATTCAGGTCCGCCCTGGCACCGGCAGTTTACTTCATGCAAGCCTTGCTTACTTCAGCAGTGCGCTTGTCTGCCCAGGCAAAAAGTTCGTTGACGTTGTTGTTGGGATAATAGTTTCTCAGCACGCCAGTCCACATCTTGCCGCGTGGCGTTCTGACGACATTCTTTTCGCCTTCCTTGATCGGTTCTCCAGATGCCAGGAAATTCACGGTAT
>CAZHPJ010000593.1:0-1640 GCA_964534585.1 uncultured Sandaracinaceae bacterium
CCTACCCAGCTCCGGCGCTCTGGCGAATTAGCTCAGGCAAAGGCAGAATCTCTCCCGTCCCCGATACACGATCAAGTAGATAATGCCAAAATGAAATACCTTGCTTTCGGCAGGTTTTTTTAAGGCTCGCAAACGTATCTCGGCATTGCCGTCCCGTCGCACTGCGCGTTCCGCCGCTTACTTTTTTCTTTTTTACATAGTCTCGGATGTCCCCCTCACTGCCATTGGTATGCAGGGGTATTTCCGGGCGCTCCAAAACCAGCAACAATTCCGATTTATTCTTACGAATGCGTTTAAGCAACTGGTTTAATAATTCATAGCGCGTCCTTTGAGTGAACAGGGTGTCAAAGCGCGTTTTCAGCGTGGCTTTTTGATCCGGGCAGGGGTGATCTTTGTAGTCTTTCAGGTCGCGGTAAAAGTCCCAGATATCGCCACGTATTTTGGCGATGTCTTCCCTGTGGCCACTGTTCAGTGGTATCAGGGTGTGAATCAAGCGTTCGGTATGAATCCAGCACAAGGCATGGAGGAGAATATTGAACTGTCCCGCATCGTCGCTGACAATCACCAAGTCCTGGCATCTTCCGCCCTGCTGTACATTCCCCAGCAGAGCACCTTCGGTAGCAATACGCCGATGACGTGCGGTGGTGATTTCCAGCTCATCGAGATGTGCCTCCCACCGCTCGGCATCTGCTAAATAACGTATGGGGTGACGCTCTAAACGGGACAAGGGTGTTTGCGGCAACTTTTGTTTGTGCCAGTAGCTCAGGGTGTCATCATTGATGCGATACCCTTTATCTCCCGCACATAACAGTTCCAAAAAATTAATTCGACTCTTTGAACCGGTTGATTCAAACCAAGCGAAATGGTCGTTGCCAATCTGCGTGACATAGCCGTTTTTACCTTTGTGGCGCGCACCTGAATCGTCAACGGTGACATAGTCTGACACGGCCAAGCCGGTTTTTAATATGTCGTTCTTTTCCTGATGAAAATCACTTTTACCTTCGGACAATAAATGATTGATTTCACCACTAGAGATATCAATACCCCATTCTCGCAATTGCTCCAACAGCAGGGGTTGCGTAACCTGGCAATGGTGATGCTGATAAAGAACATAGCTAATCAGATGAGGGCCATAATGGCGCCCGCTCAATTGGCGGGGCAGCTGCCCCGTCAATGCCTGCCCGTCGGGCGTTTCCCAGCGTGCCAATCGATAACGGGTATTTTTTGTGTTAATCACCAACTCTTGAACCACAAAATCCCGATACCCCTTAAAGCGCGAACCCGGAGGAATGGGATCCGTCGGCTGGATGATCTGGTCTTCGTGAATCGTGAGTTCCGAATTTTTAGAACGCTTTTTTGAACCTGGCCGCTTTTTATCTTTGGTTGTTTTAGTGTCGCCTTTCCTGGATTTTTCTGTCTCTTTATCCAATTGACTCGGTTTGAATATGGGGCGTTTTTTCTCGCCTTTAAGCACGCGAATTTCATCTTTTAGGAGATCAATTTCTTCCGCTTGTTGCTGTATGATTTGAGCAAATTGTTCCAACAAAACAAGCAAGTTTTTAACCGCAGGCGTCTGCTCGCTTTCAGGGATATCGGGTAAAGAGGGTAGTTTTTTCAACGACTTAGAAGAGCCCTAAATG
>CAZHPJ010000594.1:0-1639 GCA_964534585.1 uncultured Sandaracinaceae bacterium
GTCCATGCGCTCGCGTGGCAGACCACGTCACGATCGCGCGGCTTGGTCAACAGCGACCGCTCCCAGAACGTCTCGGGCATGGGCTCGAATCCAAGCGATGTAAAGAAACGTTCACCGGACTGCATCATCTTGAGTGCGTTGTAGTCTCCGTCCTTGAGCAATTTTGTCAGGTCGTATCCTGGATCGGAATCGGCCGGTGCAAGCAGATCGTAGATGTCGCCCCACTGCTGGGCCCAGATATTACCGAGCAGGTGCGCCGGGATCGGCTGATCGAGGGGCACGATATCCTGGCCGTAGTGATCGGAAAGCCGCTTCCGGGTATAGCAGTGAAGCGACTCATAAAGAGGAAGCACCTGCTCCCACAGCCGGTCGAGTTCGATTGCAAACTCATCGGGATCCATGTCGTAGGCTGAGCGCCACAATTCGCCCGTGTCACTGAAACCGAGTTCTTTCGAACCCTGATTCATGAGTTCAGCAAAGCGCTGATAGTCGGTGCGGCTGCCGGTAGAGGTTGTGCGCCATCCTTTCCAGACATCGAGAAGCTGGTCAGGATCGCGACTCTCGGCGTGGATTTTGGTGATTTCGGTGATCGTGAGGCACTCGTTTTCGTTTCCGGTCGGGCAATATTTTGCTTTTCCGTAGGTCGAGCGCATCCGAGTCACGATCTCGGTGGTTTCGGAAGTCAGATCCGGATCGGCCGGCGCCGGCAGGGTGTTTGCCGTCCGCATCACGTCGAGTTGTCGCCGGGTCGTCGCGTCGATGTCGACACCGTTCCAGCGGGCCGCCTGGACCCCCGACTCCGTACGCCGAGCAACCAGGTTCTGGCGGGCCTCGGCCGAAATCCGCTCTGTGTCGTACGTAATGAAGTTTTGAGAAACCCAGTTGGCCCTTTCGTTTTTCTCGGCCAGGTCGCCGAGTTCCGCGTTGGCAATTTCGACAAATTCCCTGGCCCCTTCAGCGGTAGCTGGGAATTCAGATTTTGTGTATTCGACACATCCCGCTACGAGGAGCAGGATTGCGATTGTAGAGGTTTTAATCACGGTTGTGATGTTTGATATTGACGACTGGTGTACTGGTTTATTAGTTTGGCAACTCGGCCAGGAAACTACGTAAAGGAAGGACCTCCACATCCTCGATTACCTGGCGGCGCGGCCCAAGAAAAACCACAATCTTTCTCTTGATGGCTGTGCGCGACGCAAGAGACGCGAATCCGCTCAGAACTCTGCGATCGACGCGGCGGCCCGCCTTGACTTCGATCGCCCACAATTCTCCATCGATCTCAAGCGTGAAATCGACTTCTGCACCATGACGAGTTCGGTAGTAGCTGAGTGCTGCGCGCGGCATTATGTGGCCGATCCTCCTGTACAACTCGTATGCAATCAGGTGTTCGAAGAGAAAATCACGCTCGTCGTCTAACGGTCTGTCGAGTGGTCTACGCAAGAGAGCGTTTCTTACACCAAGATCGAATACGAACAGCTTTGGGTGGGCGATGAGACTCGCACGGTCAGATCCACTCCAAGCTGGAACGCGAAATGCGACGAGGGTATCCTCCAGCACCTCAACGTAGCGACGTGCCGTTTCGTGGTTCAGGCCGGCATCTCGCGAGAGCTTGTTCAAATTGAGAATTTTACCCGACTCA
>CAZHPJ010000595.1:0-1637 GCA_964534585.1 uncultured Sandaracinaceae bacterium
GAGCAGCGCGACTTTTCGCGAGCTTCCTTACAATTCGAAATATGGGTTCGTACGAGGCAGTAGAGGAGATCGATGGCGACTTCGGCGGTCGTTTGGTGTTCACCTGCGAACACGCGTCGGGGAAGCTTCCCGAACCATGGACGTGGCCCGAAGAAGATCATTGGCTCGTCGACACGCACTGGGCCAGCGACATCGGCGCCGCAGCGTTCACACGGAGGGTAGCCCAATTGATGCACGCACCGGCGGTGCTCTCCCGTTTTTCACGCCTTTTGATCGATCCAAACCGGCCTCTCGATGCGGATACGCTGTTTCGGGCAAACGCGGAGGGCAGGACGGTGCACCTGAATGAAACGCTTCTCGAAGCCGAGCGCGTGCACCGAATCGATCGCTTCTACCTTCCGTATCACGCCGCCGTCAGCGCGATGGTGAAACGGAGTCGAGGCGACACTGTGTTCTCGATCCACACCTTCACCGACAACTACGAAGGCGATGCGCGAGCCCTGGAGGTCGGCGTCTTGTTCGATCACGACGAACAGCCCGCGCAGAGGCTCGTGCGCCATCTCGAGGAGGCGGGTTTCCACGTTGCACCCAACGAGCCCTGGTCCGGCAAGGCCGGTCTCGCTCACTCAGCGGTGCGACATGCCCAGGAATTCGGGCGGTGCGCGCTCGAGATCGAGGCGCGCCAAGATCTAATTGTCGACCAGTCGTTTGCGTCCCGGCTTGCGGAAGCGCTCACGACCTTCTTCTCGTAGGCTTGCCCCATGCGCCGACTTCGTTCTGAGCAGACCGGGCTCTCGTACCTCTCGACCGGGCCGGAGGACGGGCCCTTGGTCGTTTGTCTCCATGGTTTTCCGGATATTCCACGCACTTGGGCGCCGCTGACCGCGCAGCTTCACGAAGCCGGATATCACGTCGTCAGCCCGTGGCTCCCCGGCTACGCCCCGTCGTCTCTCGACGGGCCTTTCGACATGCCCTCGCTGGCTCGGACGATCCTTCGCTTCGTCGACGAGCTATCTCCGTCGGAGCCGGTTCGGATCGTCGGCCACGATTGGGGCTCGGCGATCACTCAGTGCGCCCTGGCACAGCGCCCGGATCGATTTCGTGCGGCGGCGACGCTTGCGGTTCCACATCTCCTGGTGTTTCAGGCGAACCTCGAGCGGTATCCCCGCCAGCTTCGCCGCAGTGCGTACATGGGCTTCTTCCAACTGCCCATCGTGTCGGACCGCGTCGTGAAGCTTCGCAACTTCCGTTTCATCGAGCGCCTTTGGGAAACCTGGTCACCCGGTTTCGATCCGGGGTCCGACTACTTCGAGGAGCTCAAGGCGTGTCTGCGGCCGAGCATGCCGGCGCCGTTGAGGTACTACCGCGCGATGACCTCGCTCAAAGCGATCCGTGAGGTGCGCAAGCTCCTCGGAGCCGGTCCGATCGTGGTCCCGACGATCTATCTGCACGGCGAGCGCGACGGCTGCATCGGTACGGAGATCGCGGAGGGGCAAGAGGCATACTTCAGCGCCCTGTTCGAAACGGTCAAGCTCGCCGGCGCGGGGCACTTCTTGCATCTGGAGAGACCGGCGGAGGTGAATGGCGCGATTTTGAGATGGTTCGAGGGGCACTAGGGGTGGTAGTGGCAGTGGCAG
>CAZHPJ010000596.1:0-1633 GCA_964534585.1 uncultured Sandaracinaceae bacterium
CGTGACCGGTGAGCGGTCACTACCCAGCGATCCGATCCGGTTCATTCAGGACTGCATCAGACGCGGACGTGTCCTCTGGACCTACCACGTCAACATGCGTCTCGCGGGCGGGTCTGCATCATCTTTTCTGTAAATCCGACGAGCCGATCTTGAAGCGGCGGTCTATCCGTCTCCTTCCGGCAAGTACCTTCGTCCGGTCTCCCATTCCTCGCTGATCTCCTGGAGCATGGCGCTCACCAGTCGCAGCAGCGAGGCTTCGTTCGGAAACAGGCCGGCGACGCGCGTGCGTCGGCGGACCTGGCTGTTGATGGATTCCATCAGGTTGGTCGAGCGCAGCCGCCGGCGATGCGTGATCGGCAGCGCGAAGACGGCAAAGCCCTCGGGCACCGCCCGCTCGAGCCAGCTCGCGAGCCGCGGCGCCTTTTCGCGATGGCGTTCGGCCATCAGGCCGAGCAGTCGCTCCGCCTCCTCGCGCGACGGTGCGTTGAAGACATCACGCAGCTCGCGTGCGACGGTCTTGCGCATCTCGATGCGCGGCACGTAGCCGGCCGCGTTGCGCTGCAGGTGGACCTGGCAGCGCTGCCAGGCCACGCCGGGGAAGACGGCCGTGCAGGCCGCCTTGAGGCCCTCGTGGTTGTCGCTGGCGATCATCCGCAGGCCGCACACGCCGCGTTCGCGCAACGACGACAAGAACTCGCGCCAGTGCACCTCGGCTTCCGACAGGCTCACACTGCAGCCCAGGATGGAGCGGCGGCCCTGCGCATCGATGCCGATCGCGATCAGCGTCGCCTGCGAGACGACGCGACCGCCGTGGCGGACCTTTTCGTACATCGCGTCGAGCACGAGGTATTCGAGCTGTCCGAGCGGACGCGTGCGCCAGGCCTCGAGCTGCTCGTCGAGCTCGGCCGCCACCCGCGAAACCGTGGCGCTGGAGATCTCCAGTCCGCACAGCTGCTCGGTGATCGCGGTCACCTTGCGCGACGAGACGCCTTGGACGTACATCTCGGCGAGCGCCAGCTTCAGGGCGCGCTCCGACCGCTCGCCGCGCTCCAGGGCGTGCGGATAAAACGAAGCGCCATCCCTGACCTCGCGGACCTGGGGTACCGCGAGCTCGAGTGCGCCCAGCCGGCTCTTGACTGTCTTGTCCTTGTAGCCGTTGGCGTAGCCGCGGCGCTCCTCGGTGCGCTCATGGGGCCCGGCTTGCAGGAAGGCGGCGCGTTCGAGCTTCATCGCTTCGTTGAGCAAAACCTCGATCGCGGACGCGAGTCCGTCGAAGCCGGCTCCGGCGACGTATTTCAACACGTCGTCGAGGGTTGTAGAATTCTGTCGGCGGGTCATCGGTTTCGTCTCCTTCTAGTTTTTGTGAACCGAAAGGAAAACGGATCGAGCCCGCCACTTCAAGAATCGGCCGCCGCGAGGCCGCCCCTGCAGGGGCGGCCTCGCGGACTCCGTCAGATCGAAATTACAGAAAGAACGTTACACCCCTGACCGCCGCTGTAGGATCCGAGATTCGAGCTCATAACCACGTGATCTCTGGAGTAGAATGCACGTTCGCAAGGAGCAGCCGTGCGCCGACGGGTCTATATCGAAACGACGATTCCGAGCTTCTACTTCGAACCGCGGCCTGAAGCCG
>CAZHPJ010000597.1:0-1630 GCA_964534585.1 uncultured Sandaracinaceae bacterium
CCGATCATGAAGTAGAGCTTCATTTTGGTCCATCCGCGTGAGAACACGCGCTCGGCGGTGTCCATTAGCTGGTCGTCCGTGACGTTCTTGTTCACCACGTCGCGCATGCGTTGGCTGCCCGCCTCGGGGGCGAATGTCAGACCTCCCGCTCGCTGTCGCTTCAGGTCGTTCAGCACGTCCTCGCTGAGCCCGTACGCGCGAAGCGACGAGACGCTGAGGGACACCTGATGCTGCGCGAGCGCTTCGATCGATTCGTGCACTAGGGGTGCGATCGCACTGTAGTCTGCGGTTGAGAGCGACGTCAGGGACGCTTCGTCGTAGCCCGCTTCCGAGACCGAGCGCACGATTGCGTCGATGATCGCCTTGGGCTCCCGCTCGCGAACTGGGCGGTAGATCATGCCAGCCTGACAAAAGCGGCAACCTTCGGTGCAGCCGCGGGCGATTTCGATCGACGCGCGGTCGAAGACCGTTTCGCAGTTGGCGATGGGACCGTCGACGGGGAAGGGGTAGTCGTTCAAGTCGTGCACGATCGATCTATGGATGGGGAAGGGTGCCTCCGGGTGGTCCGGCTCGACGACAAGCATCTGCGTCTCGTCCGTCGGCACGCTCTTGTAGAGCGAGGGAACGTAGAAGCCGCCGAGCTTCGCGATGCGGAGCAGGCGTTCGGATCGGGGGAGCCCCTCGTCCTTCATGTCGGCCCAAGCCTGCATGAGCTCCGGCACCTTGGCCTCACCATCGCCGATTAGAAACGCGTCGATGAACGGTGCCATCGGCTCCGCGTGGGTCGCCGTTGGACCTCCGGCGATGATCAGCGGGTCGGCATCCGTCCTCTGGTCTGCGTGCAGCGGAATCTTTCCGAGGTCGAGGAGTTGCAGAACGTTCGTATAGGTCAGCTCGTACTGAAGCGAGAACCCCACGATGTCGAAGTCGCGAAGCGGCCGCGCGCTTTCGAGTGAGCATAGAGGTTGGTCGCGCGAGCGCAGCTCTTGCTCCATGTCGGCCCACACAGCGTACGCTCGCTCGGCCAGAAAGTCGGGGCGCTGATTGACGATGTCATAGAGGATCTTGTAGCCGAGGTGGCTCATCCCGATTTCGTACAAGTCGGGGAACGCCAGACAGAGGCGGCAGCTCACCTCGTCCCACGTCTTGCGGGTCTCTCCCTGCTCGCCACCCAGATACTGGGCCGGCTTGTGTACCTGGTCGATGAATGGCGCGTAGGGGTGTTCTCGCATGGTGCGTGGCTCGGGCAGGGGCCTAGTTTGGTGCCAAGCTCTAACGCTGCAAGGGGCGAGGGCCTTGCAGCGTGATCGCGAAGAGCGATGCCGAGACCGGGTGCGGTGCGCGTTGGACGGCGTCTGCGGCTCGCTTTGAGAGCTCCTCCGCGTCCCGTTCGCGGGCCAGGAGCAGCACGTCGCGGTGGGGCGCAGCTGCAACCCAAGCGCTCTGTCCAAGCTGTGCCAGCCGTAGAGCCAGATCGGGAAGCAGCAGGCGCGCGCCGTCCAGGCCGTCGCCCTGTTGGACGCGCACAATCTCGTCTGTGACTCGTTGGAGGCGCAAGGAGCGAGACTCGGCGGCGAGGTTCTCGAGCGCCTGCTGCCGGGCCGCGGCCCGCTCGAGCGCCCACGAGTCG
>CAZHPJ010000598.1:0-1623 GCA_964534585.1 uncultured Sandaracinaceae bacterium
CGCGGAATCGGCGAGCGTGATACGGAGTAGACGAGGGGGCGCTCCAACGCTGGTTTTCGAGACGATCACGCAAGTGTCGTCTTCGGTCACCGCGATGCCGTTCCCACCCAACAAGCCGTCGTTGGAGCTGAGCAACGGGTCGTCGGCCCACACCGCTACCGTTTCGGCATCAGCATCAGCGCGATACACGCGAGGGTTCGACGAATCGCTGATGTAGGCCAAGCCGGCACCGTCGACTGCGATGTCGTTGCAAGTGGAGCCTGCGGCGGCGTCTGCGAGAATCAACGCTAGGTCTCGGTTCCCGGTCTCCAGATCGAACACCCAGATCTCTTGGGTGACCACGTCCGTACGCTGTGCGCATACCCAGAGGCGACGCGCCGCATCGTCGATCGCGATGCCCAGCGTGCGCCATACCTGGCCCGCTGGCGGCGTCATGAAGATGCTCTCCGTCCCATCGGCTCCGACCTGCGTAACGTTACCTTTAGTCTCGCTACCGACGTAGAAGCTCCGGCTCGTTGGATCGAAGGCGCCGCTTTCGGGGACTAGCGTCTCGTCCGACAACACATACTCGTCCAGCAGCGGTGCGTTCGATCCACCCGCGCCCCCGTCACCACCAGCGCCGCCGGCACCCGCAGAGCCGCCACCGCCGGCGGCTCCGTCGCTGCCACATCCACTTACAACGCCGACGAGAATCAACGCTCCCAATTCACGCAATCCAACCACGGGCACCCCTTTTCCTTGCGCACGACCCTAGCAGAGACAGCGGTATCTGATCCAGGCCTCAGACGCTGAATTAAAAAAGGGTGCCGCCAGTCGGCGACACCCTCCCCACTGCTGCCCTTGGAGTGGCCCTTAGGTCACGTAATCCTTTAGCCGATCGACGTCGCGATACTCCTGCAGACGCGCGAGGCCGGCCGTCTCGACCTGACGGACACGCTCGCGCGTGAGGTTCATGATTTCGCCGACATCTTCGAGCGTGATGCCCCCGCGGTCTGCCACGTCGAGGGCACAGGTTTCGGTCATCTCCCAAATTTCGATGTCAGGGAAGTTGAGCTTGATCGATCCACGCACCGGGTGGACGTCGATGTAAAGGTGGTACTTGCACGAGACGAACGGACACGGCCGCTCCATGTCCTTGCACTCCAAGCGGCTCTTAGGCTTCCAGTAGTCGCTCTCCGGATACAGCTCTCGGCCGCGATTCAGCTCCGCCTTACTCAAACGGCGAATCGATATCGTCCGGGCGCGGGCGCGTGAGCGACGCTTTCTGCGACCTCTGCGCTCCTCTGTCCCAGGCTCGTTGAGCGCGTCAGCGAGTGACTCGCGTTGCTCCTCTGGGCTGGATTCCTTGTCGACAACCTCTGCACTTGCTGCGTCCTTCATGCTGCTCTCCCCCTCAAAGTTCTCAGACGGCCGCCCGCGCCATGCGGGCCCGCATCGTCAGGCGCCGCTCGATGGCCTCGAGCTTCTGGACGAGCTCCCTGCCGAGCTCGCGAACATCGTTGAGCGCATCGCCGACGCCCACATCGTCAGCCCCTTCGCGCTGCTGCTCGTGCACGGCGTCCTCGATCGCCTGGTACACGCGCTTGAGTTGCCGGCTCAGTGCATCGATGTCGCCACGAACGA
>CAZHPJ010000599.1:0-1621 GCA_964534585.1 uncultured Sandaracinaceae bacterium
ACGACTCCCTGGAGACTGAAATACAAAGCGAATCTGCGACTCTCGAATCGCTCGTCGAGCAGCTTGAGCTGAAAAACATGCTCAAGGACGACGATGACGGGCGAAATGCAATCCTGACCATTAATCCAGGAGCAGGCGGGACCGAGAGTCAGGATTGGGCGGACATGCTCTTCAGGATGTACGTCAGATATGGTGAAAAGAAGGGGTACGACGTCTCGGTAATAGAATATCAGGTTGGTGAGGGGGCTGGGATTAAGAGCGCAACGATCCGCGTGGCTGGAGAATTCGCACACGGCTACCTGAAAGTCGAGTCAGGAGTTCATCGTCTCGTTCGTATCTCACCTTTCGATTCGAGCGGTCGGCGGCACACTTCGTTTGCAAGCGTTTTTGTGTACCCGGAAATCGACGATTCCATTGACATCGAAGTTGATGCTGATGACGTTGAACTGCAACGCTTCCATTCCGGTGGCAAGGGTGGCCAGAATGTAAACAAGGTGGAGACAGGGGTTCGCCTGATCTGGACCGGCAATCTCTCGAACGGAGAAACACCCCGGGTCGTAGCCGAATGCACCGAAGAACGAAGCCAGCTTCAGAATCGGGAGAAGGCGCTCGTTCTCCTCAAGAGCAAACTGTACAAACTCGAACGCGAAATCCAGAAAGCCGCCAAGAACGAATTGGAGAAGAGCAAAAAAAAGATCGAGTGGGGAAGCCAGATCAGATCGTACGTTTTCCAGCCGTACACCATGGTAAATGATCACAGAACCGAACTCAAAATTACGAACGTCAATGGCGTGATGAACGGCGACCTGGGGCCGTTTATTAAGGAGGCGCTGATGGCAGGACTCGGATAGCAATCAGCAATCGGCAATCAGCAATCATGACATTTACCAGTGAGCGGGTATCCGGACCTCTTTCCGGCACTTGACACTCGGCCCAACGGCACGTTTCAATGATTCATCGTTTTGACTTCCTAGTCATTGGCAGCGGCATTGCCGGCCTGTCGTTTGCACTTCGCGCGGCCGAGCATGGGACTGTTGCCGTTGTCACGAAGAGGGAGTCCGCCGAGTCCAACACCTACTACGCGCAGGGTGGAATCGCCGGGGTAGTCAGTGAGGACGACTCATTTGAGATTCACGAGGCCGACACGATCGAAGCCGGCGCCGGCCTTTGCGATCCCGAGATCGTCCGTATCGTTGTTCGCGAGGGCCCCGATCGTATCAGGGAACTCATCGAGATGGGAGCCAGCTTCTCGACATCCAACGGCCGACTTGACTTGGGCCGGGAGGGGGGGCACTCGAGAAACCGAATAATCCACGCAAAAGATCGGACCGGCCGGGAGATCGAGCGCACCCTCCTGAAGCAGGTAACCGATCACCCGGGAATAGAGCTCTTCCCCTTTCATTTTGCGGTTGAGCTTCTGACCGAGCACCATCTTGGTCAGACGGTTACGCGACTTCGACCTGATGTGCACTGTTTCGGTGCCTACGTATTGGACGAGAAACGCGATCGCGTAGATACGTTTCTTGCCAAAGTGACGCTGCTCGCTGCGGGTGGAGCGGGCGAAGCCTACCTGCATACCACCAATCCGGCCGTAGCGACCGGCGACGGTATCGCGATGGCC
>CAZHPJ010000600.1:0-1621 GCA_964534585.1 uncultured Sandaracinaceae bacterium
ACTTTGCGTTCTTGGCGTCTTGGCGAGAGTAATTCTTTCTGGACGGACACTAACTGCGCATAAACAGGCTCCAGTCAGCGCAGTTATTCAGGGTTCGGGTCAAAATAAATTTACCATTCCGGGCGTCGAGGCGCTCGCCTGGCAAGGCGCGAGGAAGGCGAATAGCCAGCTATTTAACTGACGAGTAACGCGGCCAGGCGAGATGGATCGGTGTCCACAATGGTAAATTTATTCTGACCCGAACCCTTAGCCTGGATTATTCATGAACACGCGAGCGAGGGCGTGAAGACAATCGCGCATTGTGCTTGTGGATGTTTCGGTAAAACTCTTTGAGTCATTACATTCCGCAATCAGAATCACTGGACTTTGCCGACAATGATCGACAAGCCGGTTATCGCCTGCATAATTTTGAAATTCTTAACTGGGGAACTTTCAGTCAGAAAATATGGTCGCTGCAACCCAAGGGTAACAACGCCCTGCTCACGGGGGACATTGGTTCCGGTAAATCCACCCTGGTCGATGCCCTGACCTCACTGCTGGTGCCGGCCCAGAAAATCACCTTTAACAAAGCCGCTGGAGCGGGCGGCAAGGAACGCTCTCTGCGCTCCTATGTGCTGGGATATTATAAAAGCGAAAAAGATGACAGCAGCTATAAAGCTAAACCGGTGGGCTTGCGTCAACCCGGTGGCTACAGCGTCTTGCTGGCCCAGTTTCACAATCAGGGATTTGATCAGTGGCTGACTCTGGCCCAGGTTTTCTGGTTAAAAGCCGGGGAGAGTACACCGGAGCGTTTTTATGTAGTGGCACAGCGGCCGCTGACCATCCGGGAGGATTTCTCCGCCCACCGTACAGAAGCGACTGGCTCAGGCGCTGCGTCAAGCGTTTCTGCGGCGAGTAAAAGCGGTGATATACAAAGCCTGCAGCGCCAATTGCGTAAAAGCGAGGGCGTCAAACTGTTTCCCAGCTTCGCTCAATACAGCGCCGAGTTTCGGCGCCGCATGGGCATTGAAAATGACCAGGCGCTGTCCTTGTTCTATCAAACCGTGTCCATGAAAACTGTGGGTAACCTCACAGATTTCGTACGCACGCATATGCTCGAAGCACCGCCCATCCGCGACCGGATCGAACAGGCGGTACAGTCCTTTAATGACCTCAATCGCGCCCATGAAGCGGTCCTCAAAGCCCAGCGGCAAATTGAGCAATTACAGCCGCTTGTGGAAACCTGGAAAGCACATCAACAGGTGCAACTGGAAATCGATCTCTATTCAGGGGCGTTGGAGCATCTGGAAATATTTTTCAACAACATTAAATGCAATTTATTGAATTCACGCATTGCCGGTAACCAGCAACAACTGACCACAGGCGGCCGGCAACTGGCGGTTTTAATCGAGCGTATCCAGCTCAGTGAAGAGCGGGCCAATGGGCTGCGGATGGCCGTACTGGAGGCCGGCGGCGGGCGTATTCAACAATTGCAAGCGCAGATCCATCGCCTGGAGCAGGATAAGCAGCGCTTGCAGAATCTGGCGGTTCGGTATCAAGGACTGTGCCGGCGACTGGAACTTGACGAGCGCCTGGAAGAAGAAACCTTTGTTGAAAATCGCCGCCAGGCGCAGGGTGATTT
>CAZHPJ010000601.1:0-1617 GCA_964534585.1 uncultured Sandaracinaceae bacterium
GGGAACGCCGATGACCGCCACCTCTCGAACCGACGGGTGCTCTAGCAAACAGGCTTCGATCTCTCCGGCGCCAACCCGATAGCCGCCGGTCTTGATCAGATCCGTGCTTCGACGGCCCAAGATGCGAATCGCACCTTCCTCGGTCCGTGTTGCGAGGTCACCCGTGTAGAACCAGCCCTCATCGTCCAAGACCGCAGTGGTCGCATCATCGTCGTTGAGGTACCCCGCGAAGACAGCGTCGCTGCGGACCGCGACCTCAGCGATGGTCTCGTCATCGCATGCGTCAACCTCACGGCGTTGCTCGTCGACCAACTTCAATTCGACCCCCGGGAGTGGCGGCCCGACGTAGCCCGGCATCGGGGCGTGGGACGCTGGAATTCCGCAGTTGATGAGGGTCTCGGTCAGCCCGTAGCGCTCGTGTACGCCGCGACCCGTGAGGCTCTGAATACGCTCATGCTCTCGCAACGGCAGTCCCGCCGAACCCGAAACGAGGAGCCGCGGCCGGCGCAGCGCCTCGCACAGTCGCCCGTCATGCTCTGCCGCCTCAGCGATGCGGTGAAACATCGTGGGCACCGCGAACAGCATCGTCTGCTCATGGCGCGGATCGACGAGCGCCGCCCCGATGCTTTCGGGAGTGAAGCGCGGCACGTAGTGAAGCGCGCCGCCGACACGCAGGCTGCCGAAGAGCCCCAGAACGAGGCCGTGCGCGTGAATCAACGGCAGCGAATGAACGACCGTGTCGCGCTCGGTCCATTCCCAAGCTTCGGCCAGAGCGTCGAGATTGGCGGCGATGTTGCGTCGCGTGATAACCACGCCCTTCGGCGGGCCCGTGGTGCCGGAGGTGTAGAGAATGAGCGCGGGTGAGTCGTCGACCAGAAGCGCCGGCAACGACGCAGAACCCGGCACGTACGTGGCCCGAAGCGATGGCACTCCAACAATCTCGTGTGGCAGATCTTGCTGTTCCGCACAAAACGCAAGCTTGGGCGCGGAGTCTTTGTAAATGTGACCAAGCTCGCCCAACCCGAGCTTCGGATTGAGCGGCACCGTCGCCACGCCCGCCACTGCATTCCCGATCATGGCGGCCGCAGTGCAGAGATCCGGCTGTGCCCATACCGCAATGCGATCGCCGCGCTCAACCCCGGTCCGCGCGAGCAACGCCGCATGCTTTAGCGCAGCGTCGGCAAGCTCGGCGTACGTCCAGGACTCGCCAGCGACGACTAGCGCGATTCGGGAATCGGCACGGGTGAGTCGAGGGAAGAGATCCGGCACCGCGAGTCGATACCAGCTAACAACGCGCTTGTCGCGCTGGCACGAGCACCGCCACTGGCACTGGCGCTGGCGCTGGCGCTGGCACTGGCACTGGCACTGGCACTGGCACTGGCGCTGGCACTGGCGCTGGCACTGGCGGATCCAGATTTTGTCATCGCTTGTCCTTGGATTGGGTTTGGGTCGCACGCGGGGTGAGACCCAAACCCAATCCAAGGAGTCGCTCATGGAAGATAAGAATGTTTACGACAGGGCGCGAAGAGTCGTGCGAGAGATGGTTCCGGTTCTGCACGTGATTCGCGAGCACGATAAGTCGCTGGCCGATCAACTGAAGCGGGCTGCGCAAAGCGT
>CAZHPJ010000602.1:0-1615 GCA_964534585.1 uncultured Sandaracinaceae bacterium
GGTCGAGAACGCCCTGATCGGATACCTGGCCTCGCCCATGTTCATCTCGGCGATGGCGCTCGTGACGGCGGGCAGCCGCGACAAGGCAGCGGATGCGCTGCCCCAGGTGACCGCTCTCTATGGCCGGTTTGCGAACGAGCACCGGGAGAGGCGCAACGCCGCGGGCATCGGAAGTGATTCCAGTCCGCTGCAGGCTTTCGTGGCCGATCTCGAAGCCTGAGACTAGTCCCTCGTATCGACTAATCGTAGCGGTGGTGTCATCATCAGCGCGTCCCCCAATTGCGATCCAACGACGTGATGTCTTGGGTCGATGATTCGGGGGCACCTCATCATGTCGAAGAAACGTTACGTGGTCAGTCTGACGGCCGAGGAGCGTGGCGAACTCCAAGCGTTGATCCAGCGTGGCAAACAGGTCGCTGGGCGCAAGCGACTTCATGCGCAGGCTCTGCTCAAGGCGGACGAAGGAGAGCTTGGGCCGTCGTGGACGGATGCCCGGATCGCGGAGGCGTACGACATCGCCGCGGGCACGGCGAAAAGCGTTCGCCAGCGATTCGTGGAGGAGGGCCTTTCGTCGTCGCTGAACCGGAAGAAGCAGAAGAACCCGCCGGTGCCGCGCAAGCTTGACGGAGCGGCCGAAGCCCGGCTCATCGCGACGGTGCAGGGTCCGCCACCGGAAGGGCGGTCGAGGTGGACACTCCGGCTGCTGTCGGATCGGATCGTCGAGTTGGGGATTTGCGACGAGCCGGTGTCGCACTCAGCCATTGGTCGTGCGCTAAAAAAAACCAGCTGAAGCCGCACCGGAAGAAGTATTGGGTGATCCCACCCGACCAGAACGGAGAGTTTGTTGCCGCGATGGAAGACGTCCTCGAGGTCTACCACCGCGTGTACGACGAACGGTACCCCGTGGTGTGCATGGACGAGACGAGCAAGCAGCTCGTCGCGGAGACACGGGTTCCGATCCCGCTCGCACAGGGTCGTCCGGCGCGCTTCGACTATGAGTACAAGCGCAACGGTGTCGCGAACCTCTTCATGTTCACCGAGCCGCTCAAGGGCTGGCGTTGGGTGGAAGTCACACTTCGACGCACACGCATCGACTGGGCTCTGGTGATCCAGGAACTCCTCGACGTTCACTACCCCGACGCAGTGAAGGTCGTCCTTGTGATGGACAACCTCAACACCCACACGATCGGGTCCCTCTACAATGCCTTCGATCCGGTCGAAGCGCGCCGCCTCGCCGAGAGGCTTGAGATCCACTACACGCCGAAGCATGGGAGCTGGCTCAACATCGCCGAGACCGAGCTGAGCGTCTTGGCGACGCAGTGTCTCGATCGCCGGATCGCGACGATCGAGGATCTGATCCGCGAAGTCCAAGCCTGGGAAGACGATCGCAACGAAACGACGAAGGGCGTCGACTGGCAGTTCTCGACAGACGATGCGAGAGTGAAACTGCGAAGGCTCTACCCGCAGATGCTATCGTGACAAGGGACTAGCCGTTCAGTGCAGCCCGGGAACGACCGATGTCCTCTCCATGGCAATCCGTGAGATCGACCCTGCTCTGGATGATCGGATACGGATCGTGCGCGAGCGCGCTCAGCTGCTCGAGGCGATCGCGGCC
>CAZHPJ010000603.1:0-1614 GCA_964534585.1 uncultured Sandaracinaceae bacterium
AGGAGCTGGCAGGGGCCTCGGCCGGGAAATCGCCCAGGGTCTCGCAAAAAAAGGATTTGCCGTTTTAGTGACGGATATCGATGAAGACGCAGCACGTGCCACGGCCAATGCCATCGGCGGAGGTGCCTGGTCGATGCGTCAGGACGTCAGAGACGCGGCGTCCCATCACGACGTTGCGCGCGCGGCAAACGAACGTGGATCGCTCGAGCTCTGGGTGAACAACGCGGGCGTGCTTCACACCGGCAATGCATGGGATCATAGCGACGAAGCCGTTCAGCAGTTGGTCGAGGTCAATTTGCTCGGCATGCTTTGGGGAGCGCGCGCCGCGATTGAGGCCATGCGTGCCAACGGTGGTCATCTGATCAACATTGCCTCGTTGTCGTCCATTACTCCCGTGCCGGGCTTGGCGGTTTATGGCGCGACCAAGCAGGCAGTCTTGGGCTTCACGATTTCTTTGGCGGGTGACCTCGAGCGGGCAGCGGTGCCGATTCAAGTGAGCGCTGTCTGCCCGGACGGCATCGATACCGACATGGTCCGCCAAGAGAAGGGGTCGAAAGAGGCCGGCATCATCTTCGCCGCGCCAAAGCTGCTGACCGTCGAAGAAGTGGCAGGCGTGGTGCTCGACCTCGTCGACAAGCCCAAGCTCGCCGTGAGCGTCCCTCGTTCCCGCGCTGCCCTCGCGCACATCGTGCGCCCCTTCCCAGGTTTCGCCCTACAGGCCCTCAAGCCGCTTCTTTGGTTTGGCGAGCGCCAGCGCCGCAAGGCGGCCGGGCAGTCCTAGGTGTCGTCGTCGTCGTCGCCATCCTCGCGATAGATGTGCACGTCCCGCTGTGGGAACGGGATCGAAATGCCCTCTTCATCGAAACGGCGCTTCACTTCACGCGTGATGTCCCAGTAGACGTCCCAATAGTCTGCCGTCTTGCTCCAAGGGCGCACGACGAAGTTCACCGAGGAGTCTCCAAGCTCGTGCAAGCGGATCACGGGCTCCGGGTCTTTCAACACCTTTTCGTGGCTGGTCACGATTTCAGCGAGGACCTTTTCAGCCTTCGAGATGTCGTCCGAATACCCGATGCCGAATTGCATGTCGACGCGACGCGTGTCTTGGTGTGTGACGTTGCGAATGACGCCTCCCCAGATTTGTTTGTTCGGAACCACGAGCAACTGATTGTCGAAGGTGAGCACCATCGTGGAAACGAGATTCATTTGGCTGACTTTGCCCATGACGCCGCCAGCCTCGATCACGTCTCCGACATCGAACGGTCTGTAGACCAGGATCATCAGGCCCGAGGCAAAATTCGAGAGCGTGTCTTGCAGCGCGAATCCAACCACGAAGCCCACGATGCCTAGGCCGGCAAGCAGTGGAGCCACCTCGATCCCGAGCTGAGCGATCGCGAGGATCAAGCCAAGCAGCATGATCAGACGGCCCGTCATCTTGATGAAGAACTCTCGTGCGAGGCTGGAGATGTTCAGTTGCGATCGGGAGAGACCCCTGCGCACTGCTCCGCGCCCAAGCCGAGCAATGAACCAGAACGCTACCAAGACCAGCAGGAAACCGAGAATCTGAAAGAGCAGTGCCGCACCGTATGCCGGCGCGGGAAGCAGATGCAGCAGGGC
>CAZHPJ010000604.1:0-1606 GCA_964534585.1 uncultured Sandaracinaceae bacterium
GGTCGGTAGTGTGCCCGCTGAGCCGGGACTTGGTATAGGAACCGTCCAAGATCGACCCGCTGACGAGTGGTCCGCGCCTGATCTGCACCATAGCCACACCGGAACCCGCCGCGTTACAGATATCGGAAGAAATATCGGTGAGCGTGCTCGACCCGACAGTCGCTCTTCAGCCAAGGGCCGGCAAAAGGGTCGAGAGGTCCTCGAGGCTGGCAAGATTGTGACCGGACACGAGCACGTCGATGTGCGGCAGAGCGGCAGTCATGCCCCGAGTTGTGGGTTCGAAACGGCTGTCCGACTTGAGAGGGTTCACCCAGATCACCCGATGCGACAAACGACCAAGCCGTGCCATCTCTGCGGTCAGGATTTCGGGATCGCCACGCTCGAGACCGTCGGAACAGATCAGAACGACTCCCCCGCGAAACCCACTTCGCCGCGCCCATGTTCGGTTGTACTCTCGCAGAGACTCGCCGATCATGGTTCCGCTCTCCCAATCGATCACCGTCCGAGATGCCGAAGTCAGTGCCTCGTTCGCGTTTCTGAGCTTCAAAGCCTCAGTCACCCGCGTCAACCTGGTTCCGAAACAGAACACCTCGACTCGACCCGGTCGCTGGCTGGCCGTGTGTGCGAACTGGAGCAGCGCTCGCGAGTACTCGGCCATTGAACCCGACACATCGAGCAGCAGTACCAAAGGACGAGGCCTCGTACGGCGGCGTTTCCATCGCCGGAGCAAGACATCCCCATCAGTTCGGATCGCGTCGCGCAACGCGGCGCGCATGTCGGGTGTGTCACCTGCTCGAGCTCTCTCGGTTCGCCGAACCGTGCGAACAGGTGTTGAGAGAAGGATCTGTGCCATCAATCGCCGCAGATCTGTCAACTCTTCCTCCGTACATGCAGCGAAGTCCTTGTCACGAAGGGTCTCGACCTCGGATGCAGCGATGCCGTCTGGTGGGGTTTTAGGATCACGTTTTCGCGCTTTCCCGGTTCCTCGGAGATCCACACCCGAGATTCTGCCCTTTGGAATCTCGCCTTTGATCGTCATCAGACCGCCTGGGCGTTGGCCGGGAAGGAAGTATCGTGCGAAGACTTCGTCGTAGATCTCGATATCAGATCTGCGCGACACGAGACATGTACTCCCAGCCCAGTACAGATCTCGGAGATCGGCAGGATCGAGACGCGATAGGGCCTGGCAGTACGACGTCACCTGACCAGAACCAACGACCAGTCCCTCCGATCTCAGGTCCCGGGCGAACCCGGTGAGCGCGGCAACCAGCGCGGAAACCTCAAGTTTCGTTGACGATGGCATCGAGGTCCTCTCGTACCCGCACGAGGTCGTCATGATCTTTGATGACGGTTCCAAGCGTCGCGTCGGCGCCAGCGCTGTCCAGATTCTTCACTCCAAGAAATGCGAGAGCTTTCGCCCATCCGATTGTTTCAGCGACACCGGGCTTCTTCAGAAGGTCGAGGGCGCGAAGCCGCTCCACAGCCTCCGCGACACTCATGGCGAGGTCGACAGGTACTTCGGGGGCACGCGCTTTGACAATCTCGAGTTCGCGCTCGAGACTGGGAAAGTCGATCCAGTGATACAGGCATCGCCGTTTGAGCGCAT
>CAZHPJ010000605.1:0-1603 GCA_964534585.1 uncultured Sandaracinaceae bacterium
GTCGATGATCGAGCCGCGGGCGTTGTGCGTGATCTGTTCGAGAACGTCGCCGCGGGCGCCGCTGCTGCGTGCTGCCGAGATCATGAATCTCCGGAGCGCGTGTGACCCCTTGTTGGGCACGCCAATGAGCTTCGCGTCGCGCCTGTGCGCCTTCGTGGCCTGCGACTGTGTGCGTGCCGCCATGTTTCTCGGGTCGGCCACGATGAAGTCGTCCTGCCCCGGTGGACGGCCGTAGACCGTCTCGAAGCCCTTCCCTCGCCAGCACCAGAGCGCCTTCTCGAGCTCGGGGTGCACCGGCACCATGCGCTCCTTGGCGTCGCCGCTTTTCGCGGTCTTGAGGGGCTGGTCGGCGTACTGGGTGTGGACGCGGAGGGATCCCAGGGGCTTGGCGTCGGGCTCCCAGTCCCGCCAACGGCGACCGCAGGTTTCGCCGATGCGCATCCCCGTGAAGAACTGCAACGCATAGATGACGCGCCGATCCCAGCCAATGCGCGGGTCAATCACGAGCGCCAGGGCCTCATCACGAGTGTACGTCTGCCCACCGCCGGAGCCGATCGATGGCAGTCCGTCGCGGGGCGTCTGGGAGACTGGATTGACCTCGACCGCGCCCTCGAGGACGGCGAGGCGAAAGATCGAAGAGACGATGCCGATGCAGTTGCGTACGGACTTCGGGGAGATTTCGCCGCGCGCAATGAGCGTCTCGCTGAGCTCCAATACATCGAGCGGCTTGATCTCGCCGACGGGCGACGCGCCGATCAAGCGCGACACATGACGCCGGTAGCTCGAGTACTCGCGATTGGCGTTTCGCTTTCCGATTCGCGACTGTCGCGCGTGCCAGCGCTCGGCGTAGGTGTCGAGGTGCGTGCGTGGGCTTGCATCGCGGTTCACCTGAATACCTTTGGCCGCCTCACGCTTTCGACGTGCGAGGAGTCGGACCGCGGCTTGCTTGTTCGTACCCGCGTGCTCGACGCGCCATCTTCCTTCGGCGTCCTTGTACTGGACTCGGTAACGCTGAGCGCCGTCGTCGTACGTCACGCCCTTTGGAAGTGATTTCTTAGCCACCACGATCCTCCAACCACGCGATCACCGCGTCCTCCCGAAACCGAAGCGCACGCCCCGTACGTACACATGGGCAATCGTGTCGAGCGACCCATTTCCGCACGGTGTCCGCACTGACGTCAAGCCGTGCCGCCATCTGCTTGGTCGAAAGCAACTCGGGGGCCCGCTCGTAGTGCCCCACCGCTTCGCTGACGGCATCACGAATGATCTCCCGTAGGTCGGCTTTGGTTGTGACAATGAGATCGAAGCGGTCGGTCATCTCGTGGGTTCCAGCCCGCAGTCAGGGTCCATCATCGCCTCGATTTGTGCTGGCGTGAGCCCAGGCGGACGTTTGGGCGGGGGCGGATACCGCTTGCCCTGGCCGAGGACGCTTCCGACTCTGCCTGGTTTCTGCTCGGGCGCCTTCACGGCTTTGGGTTCCACGGCCGTGACGGTCCGGCAGTGCCTTCGACAGTAGCGAAGAAAGGACCGATACGAACCCGGGAACGGCACCGGCTCGTCCGAATAGATCTGCCAGACGTTCCGCACTGAGAAGCCCGCCTTC
>CAZHPJ010000606.1:0-1602 GCA_964534585.1 uncultured Sandaracinaceae bacterium
GATGTTCTGTGACAGAAAGATGTGCAAATCATGGTTTCACAGGGTTTTACGCTGATCTTTTTTTGGGATTTGTGACCGATTTGTTAACTTTGCGGCCTATTTACATAACTATATTGTCTAACTTATTAATTTTAAAGGATTTATCTAATGTCTGAAGAGAGTAAAAAAGTTGAAAGTGAAAAGTTGAAAGTGGATAGTGAAAAGTCGGAAGTAGAAAGTGAAAAGTTGAAAGTTGAAAGTGAAGGGGAGACTGCTACAATCGAAGAACCCACTACAATCGAAGAAAAACCTGAAACTGCTGCTGAGGAACCTGTAGCTCAAGAGGAACTTGAAGCGGAGGTCCCAGCCGAAAAACCCGAAGAACAGGAACCTCAACCGGAGGCGGCAACAGCCGAGGTACCAGCCACAGAAGAAGAGGCCCCTGCAGAAGAGGTTGCTTCAACAGAAGAAACCACGACAATCGAAGAAAAACCTGAATCCTCTACTGAAGAAACTGTTGCTGAAGAAGTTGTAGATGAGACGCCTGCCGAGGAGCCAGAAGCTGAACCCAAAAAGATCCCTAAAAAAACCGTTCAATCTGGTCCATCATTGGAAACTGGCGTTGAAGATTTTGATTGGGAGGAATTTGCATCTGACGATTTAGATAATACAGAAGATCAATCCAAATTCGAAAAATTGTATTCCGAGACCCTCTCGACTATTGCCGAGAATGAGGTGATCGATGGAGTTATCATCTCCATGAATAAGCGAGAGATTGTCATCAATATCGGGTACAAGTCTGAAGGCATAATCTCCATAAGTGAATTTCGTTATGATCCTGATATTAAAGCCGGGGATACGGTTGAAGTTTATGTTGAAAGCCAGGAAGACAAAAAAGGTCAGTTGGTACTGTCTCATAAGAAAGCCAGGGCTATGCGCTCCTGGGACCGAGTCAACGAGGCGCTTGACCAGGATGAAGTGATCAAAGGATATATTAAATGCCGCACCAAAGGCGGTATGATTGTGGATGTATTCGGCATTGAGGCATTCCTGCCCGGATCCCAAATTGATGTGAAACCCATCAGGGATTATGACGCCTACGTCGGCAAGAATATGGAATTTAAGGTGGTTAAAATCAACCATGAATTCAAAAACGTAGTAGTTTCCCACAAAGCGTTGATCGAAGAGGAACTGGAGCAACAGAAGAAAGAGATCATTGCCAAATTGGAAAAAGGACAGGTACTGGAAGGGACTGTGAAGAATATTACGTCATATGGTGTATTTATTGACCTGGGTGGAGTGGATGGACTGATTCACATTACCGACCTGTCATGGGGACGCGTAAATCACCCTGAGGAAATAGTGGAATTGGATCAGAAATTGAATGTTGTGATCCTTGACTTTGACGATGACAAGAAGCGTATTGCACTTGGATTGAAGCAGCTGACGCCGCATCCATGGGATTCATTGGACGAAGCTCTGAAGGTGGGAGACCAGGTAAAAGGTCGCGTTGTTGTAATGGCCGATTATGGTGCCTTTGTTGAAATCGCAGCGGGTGTTGAAGGTTTGATCCACGTATCCGAAATGTCATGGTCTCAGCACCTCAGAAGTGCTCAGGAATTT
>CAZHPJ010000607.1:0-1601 GCA_964534585.1 uncultured Sandaracinaceae bacterium
GGCGTAATAGACGAGGTTAGGGCTCGTGCGTTCGAGCGTTTCGGCCATCGCGTCGACGTCGAGATCCCAGTCGCCGCTGAGGGGCACCCCCACTGGTTGCCAGCCGTGCGCGCGACTCGTCATGCCGTACATCACGAAGGTTGGTTCTGGGAATACCACCACTGGGCGCTCGGTGCCCGTTCTTGGTCGAGACATCGCCGTCGCCAGCAACGAGATGATCTCGTCCGATCCAGCGCCGAGCACGTACTCGTCCACGCTTCCGCCAAGTCCACGGGCGAGCGCATCACGCAGTTTGATCGCTCGCCCGTCCGGATAGCGATGCAGCTCGCTGGTGTGGAGCACGGCCGCGATTCGCGCGCGCGCTTCCGGAGGCAGCGGCCAAGGGCTCTCGTTGGCGTCGAGCTTCACCGCCGGCGGGGCAGGGGGCACACGGTACGCGGACAGCTCGCTGAGCTCGGGCCGAAATAACGCTCTGAGGGATTCTATCGACATGCGGACTCACCGGTCGGGCGCAGTCATTGCACGCCGTGGGCTCGTGTAAAGCGGCCGCCTGGAATCAGTGCAGAACGTGGTCGGCCTGCTGTCGCGCCTCTTCGAGGGCACGGCCGATCGCGCGGGCGTCTTTTGCGTCGGGCCGGGCTTCCAGATAGGCGGCCAGGTCCTCCGAGGCGGCGCCGTAAGTGCGGAGCGCATGGGCGAGCAAACCACGATCGCGGCGGTGTTCCGGCGCCTGAGTCAGCTCGACCAAGTGATCGCATGCGAGCATCGCCCGCGCGTAGTCGCCCTGGCGGCGGTGTGCGTTCTTCAGGTTCGCCAGCATGCGAATCGTGATCGTGTGGCAGTCCACTGGCTCGAGATAACTCGGATGCAGCGCCATTTCCGCGCCGAGGAACTCTGCGGCAAGCTTTCGCAAGCCGTGACCGTCGAGCTGCTCACCACCGCGGAAAGGGTCTTGATAGACGCCTTCCGGCCCGCCGACGCGAACCAGGAAGTGACCGGGAAACCCAACGCCTTCGACTTCCATGCCCGCGCGCTCGCCGACCGCCATCGTGAGCACCGACAGAGAAATCGGAATCCCCTTGCGGCGGATCATCACTTTGTCGAGGTAGCTGTTGTATGGGTTGTAGTAGTCGTCGCGCGCGCCCTTGAAGCCGAGCTCCTCGAAAAGCAGCTCTGCGAGGATTCTCCCGTCGCGCTCTGGCGTCGAACGAAGACCGCGCCGGATCAATGCTTCGGCGCCGAGGCCATCGAGGCCGCGCCGCATCGCATGCTCGTCGATCAGCGGGTTGGCTTCCTTGGCGATGACGATGGCGACGTCCTCGACCCGTACGTTGGGACGTTGCAACATCGACACCAAGAGATCTCCACTCGCCACTGTTCTAACCTTGCGCTAAACTAGATTGACTCATCGGGCGCTGATGTCGAGCCGAGCAGTGTGCTACACCCACCATGATCGCAAGGCTATGTGTTGTTCCTGTGCTTGACGAATTTCTGCACACATTGGAGCATGGCCCTCGGTGCTGGGCCTACGCGCTCGTCGCTGCCGCTGCGGCCATCGAGTACGTTTTCCCACCGGTCCCGGGGGATACCGTCGCGCTCTT
>CAZHPJ010000608.1:0-1596 GCA_964534585.1 uncultured Sandaracinaceae bacterium
AGGTACCAAGCGGTGAAGGGCCACACCAGTCACGTCGCGCTCCACACGCTTCCCGTTTAATTTGCTGCTGCGACCACCGTTGATCACGCTCCACGTTCCGCGCACTTGGCTTGCTCCACACGCTTCCCGTTTAATTTGCTGCTGCGACGTGCAGGATCCGGATCTGAGGTTCAGCGGCAAGACGGCCCTGCTCCACACGCTTCCCGTTTAATTTGCTGCTGCGACCGGTCTCGATGACGCCTAGCAAAACTGGGCACCTGTGCACATGTTTGCGAGGGGTGGCATGCAGCGCCGAAAAGAGGATCCGATTGGGTGGGAAGCATGCGACCGGGCAAGCCGGTAGGTGGCAATACCTTGCGATATCCCACTTCGCGAGCGGTCACGGAGATCAAGCCGGTACCCTCGCGCTCGCGCCTCTGAGTAGACGCTACATACCCCGATCGGATCCTCATCTCGACGCTGCATGTCCACGTCATGCGCTCGGCTGTTGTGGTCCCGGTCGTACCATGGAGCTGCACATTCTTTCGAGCTTCGAGACCTTTCGCCGGAGCGATTTGTTCGCCGCTCTCAGGTCAGCATTCTCCGCCCGTAGCTTTGCCAGCTCGTCGTCGCGCCGCGCCGCTCTACTCACTGACCGAGGCGTCTCACTGCGCGGGTCCACCTGCATGAGTATCCTCTTTGCAGTGTCCCTCGTAGGGAGGGCTCCGCCGTGATCATTTGACCAGCAATGGACCGCGTGCGTGTACTTCGCCGGTTCACTTCGGAGCTGCCCGGCGACAATCGTGGCATCGGCACCAATCTCCAATGCCGTCTCACAATCCAGTTTCTCCAGGCCCACCTTGAAGGATTCGTATCGCGCGGCCTTCGTACCGCACTCCTCGACAAACCATCCGAAAGATGTGACGCCCCCATCGATGAGCGTCTGCATATGCACACTGTCATTCTCGATTGTCACCAAGCGAAGAAACATTCGCGCCTCCGCCTTGTCACGCAGGAGCCGTAGTCCCCGCACCTCCGCCAGTAGATCGTCATACGTCATTCGCTCGCCTCCCTTTCCATTGCCGACATCTTCAGCGCCTTTTCGAATCTCTCGTCCCACACCGATGAGTCAACGTCAGATCGCCTCATCATATTCAGCGCCGCGACGAAGTCAGCCTGGCGCTTGAGCTCGCACTGGGAGCAGTGGAATACCCCCGAGCCACGCTTGTGCTGGCGATCGTCACAGCACCCGCACGCTGGGCAAGTCGTGCTCACATACTCCGCGGACACCTCTGACAAAGTGCGTCCGCTTAGCTCCAGTCGATTCGCGATCGACTCCTTGAGCTGGTAGAGGGGGAATCGACTGAGCACGCGCCGCAAGGCATCGTCCTTCGACGGTGCGATACCTCCGTAGTTTTCGATCACGACCATGGCGCTGCCTGTTCTGTCGGCAAATTTGTCGACCATCGACGCCATCTGTTGGCACCATGTCTTGACCACGCGAGACCGCTTATTTTGCAGCGAGTTGTAGTGCTCGTATCGACGCGTCTTGCCATGGCCCTTGGCGCCTGCGCCTAGCTCTGCCTCGGAGATGGATCGCGTGCATCGCATACGGGC
>CAZHPJ010000609.1:0-1581 GCA_964534585.1 uncultured Sandaracinaceae bacterium
GTGTGAACACAAGCCATGCAAGGTCGCGCCGCAGCAGGTCTCGAGCGTCGAGCGTTGGTCCTGCGTGATTGAGAACAAGGTCGAGGACGGCGCCGGTCCGACCGCGATCTACGACGCTGGAACGGCGACAAGGTGCACGTCGCCTTCAGCCTGGACTGCCGTGATTGGGCGTCCATCAGCTGGGTGGCGGCGCATCGACATCTGGACGGCAGCGACGTCCGGGACCTCATGGCGCAGTGCCCCCATCCGGTCGAGTGGCTCAGCGACAACGGACCTCCGTACACGGCGCACGACACGCGGAGCTTCGGCGCCAGCTGCACCCTGCGGGTACGGAACACGCCGGCGTACTCACCGGAGCCGAACGGCATGGCGGAAGCCTTTGTCAAGACCTTCAAGCGGGACTACGTCTATCTGGCAGACCTCTGGGACGCGGAGACGGTGCTGCGGCTCTTGCCGACCTGGTTCGCCGACTACAACGACGATCATCCCCACAAGGGGCTCAAGATGATGTCACCCAAGGAGTTTCGCCGCGGCCTTGCGGTGTGAAGTTTGGTGTTCGGTTTGCGGGGGCAACTCCACAATCCTTGTTGGAAATGCGCGGCGCGAGCCGCGAGGTGCACCATCCTTCTCCGCGCGTTCGCAGACATTGCCGCGGGGCTCCTCGCATTGCTCTAAGCCCCTGAGATCCTTGTCAAACTATCCGCGCATTCGGTGTATGATCTTACTGGCCAAACGTTGCATGATGCAACATAATGAAGGTGTGGATAGGGACTCGGAACTACAGCGAATGGTCAGCCTGGCGGCGGCTGACTGTATTGACCTCGACGAGAACCCCCACGTCTACCGCAACATGGTTCGGGACGCCCTCGTCTATCAGGACATCAAGGCGGTCCTCACCGAGCCGCTTCGTTTCCAGCCGAGCGACCCCGACAGCCAGACGTCCGATTGGACCGTCCGGGGAAAGGACTTGTCAGACCGCTGGGTCACGGTCGCAGTCTACATCGCCGACGACGTGGTCGTCGTCACCGCCTTCGTGGAGAGATAGCTATGACACAACACACGATACTCGAACGACAGATCGACGATACGGTCTATCGCATGGAGGTGCCCACCGAGGCGCCGAAGCGGGAAGGCGCCAACCGCGTCATCAAGGGCGCGCACTGGCGCGGCTTCGAGGACCGCATCGCTGAGCACATCGTCACGACCGGCGTGTGTGGGTCCGAGGGGTTTCGCTTTCTCCGGAAGTTCTGTGGCTACTCGATGGTACAACTCGGGACCATGCTCGGGGTCGACCGCTCGACGGTGCACCGGTGGGAGGCGGGGGAGACGCCGATTCCCCGATCCACGATGGGCCTTGTCATGGGCATGGCCGCTGCGCGCGTGGCGCCGAAAGTGCTGGAGCGCCTCGGGGAGCTGGTGGAGAGCCTTTCAAGCCCTGACGGGCGACGGGTGGAGGTTACGCTCGATGCCGCCTGACACGCCAGTCCGCATCCGGGTCGCGCCCCGTCATATTCAAGCAGGCCGGCACCGATACGAGGGGCACGCGATCGAGACGGTGCACTGCGACTACACAGCCCGAAC
>CAZHPJ010000610.1:0-1575 GCA_964534585.1 uncultured Sandaracinaceae bacterium
AATTGAGTCCACATCGGCCTTGAAGCCGGTGTCCGCGGCAGCGATGGGCTCGGCGTCATTGGCATAGGCGTAGTTGGGAATTTTCTGGTAACCGTTTGCGCTGTGGATCAATTGATCACCCGGCGACAGGTAGGCCCGCGCCAGGCGGGCGAGAAGATCATCCGAACCGTGACCACAAGCGATTCGGGCCGCCTCCAGATCGAACCTCCCGGCGATGGCTTCCGCCAACTGCTCCGGCCCGTCTTCGGGATAGAGTTCAGCCCTGTCCAGCGCGGCCACTGCCGCCGCAACGGCCTTGGCGCTGGGCCCAAGCCCGTTTTCGTTATTGCAAATATTGACGGCTGCCGGCCCACCCTGATTCGTAGCGACTGCCACCATGGGTGAGCGTATGTTGAGCAGCCCCGGGCGAGGCCTAACGGAAGTCATTGACCGGCATACCACTTACTCACCCCTGCGTATGAAAGGCCGGCAGGCTTCCATTCCCTCGCCAGCGGAAATTGATTGCTTATATAATCGTCGAATCAGACCTATAAAAACAAATCAAAAATTATTGATTATTCATTCCTATACATTATGTATTATGGAAACCGATACAATTGCCCGCAGCAGCGGCACGGGTCATTCAGGCCCGAGTCATTCTGACTGCATGTTCCACATCTCAGAGAGCTGTACCGGCCGAAAAGCCAATCGGCACCGGTAACAGCACAACACAGGAGAGGCGTACATGTCGGCGTGGATAGAAATGATACCGGTGGAAACCGCTACCGGTGATCTCAAGCGACTCTATGAACTTGTCCGGACCCCCCACGGAACGGTCGATAACGTCATGCGTGTTCATTCCCTGCGCCCGGCCACCATGGAAGGCCACGTCACTCTTTACCGCAGCGTCCTGCACAATCCTGAGAACACCTTGCCTTTCTGGTTTCTTGAAGTCGTCGCCGCCTACACCAGCAGTCTCAACAACTGCGAATACAGTTTTTCCCATCACTTCACCAATGCGCGCCGGCTGCTGGCGGACGAGGCCCACGCTGAGAGCGTTCTGAAAGCGATTCGCACCGAGCAGCCTGAGACTGTGTTCGAGGGCAAGGAGCTGGCCCTGTTGCGCTATGCGGCTAAATTAACCCAACATGTAAATCAGATGAACCGATCGGATTTCGATGCGCTGAAGGAGGCCGGGTGCGGCGACGGCGAAATTCTTGAGGTGAATCAGGTTTGCGCCTATTTTAATTATTCCAATCGCCTCTTGAACGGCTTGGGCGTCACCACCCAAGGCGATGTGGTCGGCTATTATAATGATGTAATGAGCGATAACGCGCCGCAGGGCGGCTGAAGCCAGTCCCGGCCAAGTATAAATAAAGAATAAAGATAAAGGGGTCAAGTCTGTACTTATAGTATATATTTAAGTTCCTGAATGCGTAAGGCACATCCTTCAAATCATCAGTCAACTGTATTCACCACCGCTTGCCTCAGATAATACTATAAGTACAGACTTGACCCCTTTGGTGACCCCTTTGGCTTCAGGATCCCATGCATAGACCGCGCTGTCGTCCTTGTGGCTGCAGGAACAGCCACTGG
>CAZHPJ010000611.1:0-1574 GCA_964534585.1 uncultured Sandaracinaceae bacterium
GTCAGAGTTCCAGAAACAAGAGACCGAGAAACTGCACCAACAGCTGTTGCGAGAGCAAATCCGCGAGACGCGGGCCAGCGCGGCCGGAAAGGAACTTGATAACGAAAAGCGCAGGCTGCAGATCATCTTTGAGATGATAACGGGCATCACAAAGAACAGACCTCCGCTCCAAGTTGTTCTGCGGGATAAGGATCCGGTCATCGTGCTTGGCGATGTGCTCTTGCTGGAACACCAACAATTGGGCGTTCCAGCCATGGAGAAGTTGGGCTTGAGTGCTTGCACGATCAGTGCGCTCAACGAGAACAACATTTCATCAACAGACGAGTTGCTCCACTTTGAACGTGATGAACTTCTCGCCTTGTCTGGAATAGGCCCGAAGATGTTTGATGGGATCAAGGCCGCTCTGAATCGAGCCGGTCTCAGCCTCAAACGAACCGTTCACTGACCAAGGGTGGATACAAGGAGCTGTCGAACGACCAATCAAAGTAGCGCACACCGTCATAGTCTTCGGTGGGCGAGGCGCGCCGCGCACTCCGCGACAAGCGCGGGCATGGTTTCCTCCGGCCAACCGAACAAAGTAGTTCACACGCGCCTTCGGTTTCGCACTTCCGTCCGACCAGCCCAGTGGTATCACAGAATGCGATTTCTCACCTTGGAATCGCTCCCAGCGGTTTGCGAGAACGCCGACCGCGCGTCTTAACTTCTTGTGACGTAATCCGTTACATCACCCATCGAACCCGTCTTGGGGCGATGCTGCGCTGACGAGACTGCGGACGCCTGGCAAGACCGTCGACACCGGCTGCCAAGCTGGCGCGGGCCGGGGATTTGCATCCCCCATCCCGCTGCCGGTCACCAGCTCGAATGCCCTATGCGGGTGTGGGGATTGTATCCCCCGGCCCGGTCGGATCTTCTCAGCATGCGGGAGCGCCTTGTGGCTGCGTTTGCCGACGCTGTCCGAGCCGACCCGCTACACGGCGATTCTTTCGCCCTGCACAAGCTCAGGCCTCAGGGAGACCGGCCGCAGGCCAATGCCAGGGGTCCGTGACGTATGGACCGGTCGGAATTGCTCAACGCAGCGCACGAAAGGCCACGAGCGCGAGAAGCGCATAGCCGACATGGGACGGGTTTTCAACTGCGTAGATGAGCAGCAACCCGCTGAGAAGCACAAACAACGGTGCGAATTGCATGAGTCGAAGTATGTCATAACTGTGACTCAAGCGCAAAGTGCGTGGTCCGGTGGCTGGACGTCTGAGCCGTACAATACGACGCCCGTTCAGGGAATGCCGTGGACGAGTCCAAATCGCTAAGTGACAAGCGAAAACTCGGGCCTTGGGGAGCCCGTCCGCAGCCGGCGCCAGCGGCACACCCTATCGGCCGCCACCGGCTCGCTTCGCTCGGTCCGGGTGAGCGACGGCCGACAGGGTCCCGAGCCGCAGGCGGTCGGCGAAGTCTTCTTGTTGAACAGCGTACAGGCACTCGATTGCTTTGAGATTTCCGCTAAGGCGGCTCACGGTTTTTTCTCTGCTTGGTCGGGCCTGGAAGGTAGGCGGCCGGGCGAACACACTGTCAGGAGT
>CAZHPJ010000612.1:0-1570 GCA_964534585.1 uncultured Sandaracinaceae bacterium
CGGTCGAGGTTGGCGCCTTTGGGATCCTTGACGGCGTACATCAGGAACTTTGGAGCTTCGTCGTCGGGCGCCTTGGTGAGATCGCTCCCCATCGGGCGACCTAAGGTGTATCCGATGTTGACCATGCCGGGCTCCGCCGCGTGCTTGCTCTTGAAGTGCCAGCCGCCGAAGAAGCGAACCCGGATGCGAGGGCCGGTCGTGGCGTAGACCTCCTTTCGCTTGAACGCCGCGAAGAGAGATGTGCGGGTGTTCTCCTCTGCCCAGACGGCGGCAAGGCCCGACGCGCTCATGTCGGCGCCGCTCATGCCCGCCGCAATGTCGATGAAAGTAGTCTCCGGGGTCGAGTCCAGCGCGGTCTTTCCCCAGAAGTTGTTCTCCTCCGCGGACGCGAGCCCCGTGTGCGAGTCCGTCGAGCCGATCATGCCGAGCTTGTAGGGATTCGCGCCAACTCGATCGTCGATCTGAAGGCCGCGAAGCAGGGCCGAACGGACGTAGTCGCCTTCACTAGCTTCGGCCTCACCCCCGCCGACCTTCAACAGATGCGCGAAGGTCTCGAAGTCAGCAAGCTCGTCGTTGGGCGAGAGCTTCGGGTGCGTCTCCGAATCGCCTTTGATCTGCGTTACCTCGACGACCGGCTCCCAGCGCATGCGCATGCGCGCGTACTCGGCGGTGATGGGCCGCCCCTCGCTATCGACCTCATCGAACATCATGCCACCGCTGATGTTCGAGTTATGGGGAATCGCAACGAAGTCGGTTCCCACCCGCTGACTGGTTTCCTCGAGCCATGCCCACAGATCTTCGGGCTTGTCGCTGTCGAAGGAGCTGAAGGGAATGAACTGGCGCGCAGCTTCCTCGCCGTCCGGCATGAAGACGACACGATGCAGGTTGTTGCCTCCAGGCGTAGAGGTCCACTCCCACCCGATGAACGAAGTAAACGAGCAAGGCGTGTAGTGACGGGTCGCTGCAGCGATGATGTCGCCCCACGCGGCTTGCTTGATGCGGTCTGTGTCGAAATCGGCAATTGGCGTGTTGCTGTTGATCGCGGCGCCGAACTCATGCTCGAAGAGCTCCGCGCCCTTCCCGGCACGCATCATTTCAAGCCACTTGCGGCCAGTCGGAGTGCCGCCGAGCTCCGGGTCACCACCCATGAGCTTCAAAGGCACTCCCAACATCTCCGCGTGGTCGGCCACCACGAGGAAGTCGAGCGGCGTGTGGATCCGTACACGCGACCCAGTCGACGGGTGCACGACCGGAAGCCCTTTAGCCCAGCGGTAGGCTGTGTCGGGATCAGCCGTCCTGTTCCGGAGGAAGTACGCATCGGCCGAATAGCTCGTGTGCAGATGCGTGTCGCCCCAATAGAGCCGCGTCGGCTCCTTGGCCATGTTTCCCTGACTGGTGGGGGGCGGGGAGTGGCAACCCGCGACGAGCAAGGCGAGCGCAGTGAGGATTCCTTGTCGCGTCATTCCAGCCTGCACCTAGTACTGTATGCGAAAGGCGAGACTCCAACTGAATCGCCCGTCGTCGGTGGTTTGAACATAGATGTACGGCATCACGCCAACCATGAAGAACA
>CAZHPJ010000613.1:0-1568 GCA_964534585.1 uncultured Sandaracinaceae bacterium
CTTGACATCGAACCAGTTGGGTTCCGTGAAGCTGGCGAGGGGGTAGGCACGGCACCACGTTTCGATGCTTTCGAGTGTCCGTCGAAGCTTCTCGTTCTCGACTCGTAGTGATTCGACTTCATCTTCGATGTTCATGGGGTGTCCTCTTCTTTGAGTAGCAGTCGAAGCTGCTTGATGACTTCATCGAGGTTGCCGGACTCATGGACGGGATATCCGTCCCGGGAACCCGTGCGTTCTTGGTTATCGTACGGCTTGTGTTGGACGGGGTGGGCGTAGTGGATCGGTTCCCATGCTTCGAGCACTTCGCCGGTGAGGTCAACCCATTGATTCACAGGCTGGCTCCGAGTGCCATCATGACCCCTGGAACTGGTCGCGCGTCTCGCTGGCAACAAGAATAAAATCTTGTTCGTTGGCACCAAGCGCGCCGCCGGGAAGATTATCAAAGAGCAGGCCGAACGTGCCGGAATGCCTCACGTCAGCCATCGCTGGCTGGGTGGTATGCTCACCAACTACAAGACCATTCGCGCTTCCATCAAGCGCCTGCGCGACCTGCAGGCAGAGCAGGCCGACGGAACCTTCGAAAAGCTCACCAAGAAAGAGGCACTGATGCGCACTCGTACCATGGACAAGCTGGAGCGTAGTATCGGTGGTATCAAGGATATGGGCGGCCTGCCCGATGCCTTGTTTGTTGTGGACGTTGACCACGAGCGTATAGCGATTACTGAGGCCAACAAGCTGGGTATTCCAGTGATCGGTATTGTCGACACCAACAGTAACCCGGATGGCGTTGATTATGTTATACCCGGTAACGACGACGCGATTCGCGCTATCAAGCTGTACGTTTCAGCGGTAGCGGAAGCCTGTATCGCCGCAAAAGTGGAAGCCGGTGAAATGGCGGCGGCCAGCAACGAGTTTGTTGAAGAAACGGTGACTGCTGAGGCGGCCCCGGTTGCAGCGGGGCCGGTCGAAGCAGCTGTAGCGCCCGAGAGCACAGATCCGGTAAAAGCGGACGCTGCCGAGTAAACACTCGTTTCCAAACCCGCTGGCATGCCAGTCACCGGGGATTTTAAATTCTATATCCAACTCCCGGCGGGAGTTGCAGCAGGAGGGGATACCAATGTCTATCGCACTGGTTAAAGAACTACGTGAGCGCACTGGCCTGGGCATGATGGAGTGCAAGAAAGCACTGCAAGCCGCAGACGGTGATGTTGAGAAAGCCATTGAGGAGATGCGCAAGTCAAGCGGCATGAAAGCGGCAAAAAAAGCCGGCCGTACCGCTGCCGATGGTGTGGTGAAAACACGTGTTTCAGATGACGGCAGCTACGGCGTGCTGGTGGAAGTCAACAGCGAGACGGATTTTGCAGCGCGCGATGGCGGTTTTCTGGGCTTTGTTCAGAGCGTTTTGGATGCCGCCTACGACAGCAAAGAAACAGACGTGGCCGCTTTGATGGCCGGCGATCTGGAAGCTGCGCGGGAAGCGCTGGTGCAAAAAATTGGTGAGAACATTACCGTGCGCCGGGTTGAGCTTGTCAGCGCCGATGCGGGTGTTGTCGGTGCCGGTATGAGTG
>CAZHPJ010000614.1:0-1567 GCA_964534585.1 uncultured Sandaracinaceae bacterium
CTCAGGATATCGATTTTCGTCAGCGCAATCGCGTCGAACGCGGTAAGACGCGCAACGTACCGCGACGCAACCGCATCGAGCCAGCCGCATCCGCGAGGCCGACCGGTGGTCGCGCCGAACTCGTCGCCCGCCCGGCGCAGGTGCTCACCCAACTCACCCTGAAGCCCGGTGGGGAAGGGCCCGGCGCCCACGCGCGTCGTGTACGCCTTCAGCACCCCGATGACCTTGTCGATATCCCCCGGGGGCACCCCGGCGCCGCCGCAAACCGCGTGCGCCGATGTGTTCGACGACGTCACAAACGGATACGTCCCGTGGTCGATATCCAGAAGCGATCCCTGCGCGCCCTCGAAGATAATCTTCTTGTCGTCGGCAATGGCGCGAGAGAGAATGGCTTGCGTGTCGAACATGAACGGACGCATGGCCTCGGCGTAGCCGAGATACTCCTCGACCACCGCATCGACCGAGAGTGGCGCCTGTCCGTAAAGCTTCTCCAGAAGGACATTCTTCTCGATGAGCGCCGCTTCGACCATCGCGCGGAAGGTGTCTTCCTCCATCAGGTCGACGACGCGAATGCCGACGCGGGCCATCTTGTCGGCGTAGCACGGGCCGATGCCTCGACCGGTGGTGCCGATCTTGCGTCCGGCTTTCATCTCCTCGCTCAACGTATCGAGCATGCGGTGCCAGGGCATGATAATGTGCGCGCGTTCGCTGAGTGCGAGGTTCTCGGGTGTAATGCTGAGACCGCGTCCGCGCATCTCGTCCAGTTCCAGGAGAAAATGCTTCGGGTCGACGACCACGCCGTTGGCGATAACCGAGAGCACGCCGGGGGTGAGCACGCCGCAGGGCAGCAGGTGAAAGACGTACTTCTCTGTGCCGCGAACCACCGTGTGCCCGGCGTTGTTGCCTCCCTGGCTTCTGACAATGATGTCGGCATCTTCAGCGATGATGTCGACCACCTTCGCCTTCGCCTCGTCACCCCACTGAGCGCCTACTACGACAACCGTTGACATCGACTTCTCCCGGAAGAATGAGCTTACCTTCGCGCGTGCGCGTCGCCGCGCACTGCAAGCACGATTCACAAAGCGCCTGGCACAAAAACCACGTTAATTTAGGGGGTAACGGGGAGACTGTCAAGGAAAATAGCGCCCCAAAGCGGCCCTGAGCGGCCTGAAATCGCCGTTACGAGGCATTCGTCATCATTCGCGCGAACCTGGCGAAAAGATACGACGCGTCGTGCGGCCCCGGCGATGCTTCGGGGTGATACTGCACCGAGAACGCGGGGATGTCGGTGCACGCGATACCCTCGTTGGTCTGGTCGTTCAGATTGACGTGCGTGACGCGGATGTTGGGTTTCTCGAAGAGGTCGTCGCCGACGACGAAGCCGTGATTCTGCGCGGTAATTTCGACCTTGCGCGTCTCAAGGTTCATGACCGGGTGGTTGGCGCCGCGATGACCGAACTTGAGCTTGACAATGCGTCCGCCAAGGGCCAACCCCAACAGTTCGTGTCCCATGCAGATGCCGAAGATGGGATATTTCCCGAGGAGTTTTCTGATGCACGCGACCGCA
>CAZHPJ010000615.1:0-1566 GCA_964534585.1 uncultured Sandaracinaceae bacterium
AGCGATCCTGATCCTGTTGAGTCTCTGCGCGCTCCTCCTTTATGAACGTAGGCGTAGAGGAACGTCTGCCATCAGCCGCTAAAGGGCCTATTTACCAAGCACTTTTTCGAACCTTGCTGCATTCCGCTGAGGAGGCACCGTCAATCCGACCCTGGCGCTCTCTGCGGCGGCTGCCAGGGGTGGCGTCGGCAGCAGTGTCAGGGGCCGTGACAGAAACGGTGACAGAGTCAGTGGCTATTCCGAGTCGGCTTTCGATCTCCGAATACGAGCGGCTGAACCACTGTGACCTGATACTGGGCGACCAACGGATCCACTACGTCGATGAGGGCGAGGGCTTTCCTTTGGTGCTCGTGCATGGAAGCCCCGCCACGTCTGCGCTTTGGCGTCACCAGATCCCAACGCTGTCGCGGCGATTTCGTGTCATCGCGCCTGACGTGCTGGGCTTTGGGAAATCCGTAGCGCCTGATGCGGGCGTTTCATTTCCGGAGCAGGCCAACGCTCTGCGAGCGCTCCTCGATCACCTAGGCGTCGAGCGTTACAGCTTGGTCGGACACGACTGGGGCGGACCGATCAGCGCCGCATGCGCCGCGCAACACCCGGAGCAGGTTCAGCAATGGGTGTTGATCAACACGACGTTCCGCCCGAGCTATCAGCCGCCTTGGTATTGGAAACCATTCACGGCGCCGCTCACCGGGTCACTGCTGGTCGTGCAAGCGAATCTTTGGGGGCGAAACCTTCAGCAAATGATGAAAGCCGCATCCGAGCAGGAAATCGCCGCGCACTACCTCGCAGCCAGCCGGCACATCGGCAATCGCCGAACATTTCTTCGCCTCGAGCGCCTGGAAGCCTACCGAGCGCTCATGGAGCAAGTAGTCGACACACTTCCGACGATGCCGAAAGACGTGCTGGTCCTCTGGGGCACGCCCGATGCGTATTTTCGCAACGAACACCGCGAGCTGACCGCACTCCTCCCCGGCAGCCGCCTCGTCATGCTCCAGGACGGCGGTCACTTCCCTCAGGAAGACGCACCCGAAGACGTCACCCGCGAGCTCGATGCGTTTCTCACCGCTGTGCCCTCCGTTCTCCACGAGCCATGAGCGGCGTTCCTTAGGACACCAGGCGGCCTTTCATCTTGTGATCTATCTCGCATGTCGTGATACCCGCACCCCACGGATTCGAGTCTTTTCGCGCAGTTCCCCCAGGTTGCTTTCGTAGTCCAAGACTCAGCGGCGACCGCCTTTGTTTTTCGCAATACTGTATTGGTGCACACTTCAGGGGAGGGAAGCTGGGCGCCGGCGCTACCGGCGACCGTGGATTCTCAGACACCGCGGGTCGGCGACGTCTTGGATTCTCGCTACCGCATCACCGGAGTTCTCGGCTCCGGCGGGATGGGGTGCGTCTATCTTGCGGAGCACATCTCGATTAAGCGGCCGCTGGCGCTGAAGCTGTTGCACCCCGGGATCGGGGAGATCGAAGAAGTGACCAAACGTTTCGAGCGCGAAGCGTTTGCCATCGGCCGCGTCGACCACCCGAACTGCGTCAACGTCTCGGACTTCGGAAAGCTCG
>CAZHPJ010000616.1:0-1564 GCA_964534585.1 uncultured Sandaracinaceae bacterium
CGCCGCTTTGCCCAGAGCTGAAGACTTAGAAACTTCAGCCCGTCCCTCGAGTTTCTGTTGGCGTTACCACAGCCCGAGGTCCGCCAAGAGTCCGACGTGTGCCGCAAGCGCCGCGGCCTTGGGGAAGGGGTGAGCGAGGTTGCGAGAGCCGCCGCTCCAGGTGGCGGGGAACGGGGGATAGGAGAGATCCCAGTGGTGGCCGTGCAGCAAAGGCATCTCGATCCGATTCGAAAGGGGCACATCGGCCTGTGTCCGGGTGAGCTGCATGTCGTTGTGAGCAGAGTGAGTGAGCAGAGACAGGCTATCCTTGAGCTGGAACCACGGAACGTTGGAAGGCGACTCGGCGCCAGCGAAAACAAAGAACGGGATGCCCAGGCCCTCCAGGGTCGCACGGTGCTCGGCCCAGAACGCATCCCGAGTGGCCGTCTGAAGGGCTGCGAAGCAGGCTCCGGGCCGAGCCTCCTCGGATCGGCGGAAGGGCTGGTAGCCTCCGGCAAGGGGAACCTGCCCCATGTGATGAAGCAAGGCCTGAAGGTGCTCGTGCTCACCTGCGTCGGCCATGGAGAGCAGCTCGGGCGGCACGCCGTCTGCAGCGTAGGCGCCACCATTGGCCCCCGCCCAACTCACCACGGCCACGACCCGCTTCGCGAGCGCAGGATAGCTCACCAGGAACGCGGTAATGTCGGGCATGCCCTTCGAGTAACCCATGAGCACGAATCGCCCTTTCACCGGCCGTCGCAGCGCTTCCGAAATCTCGGCACCACTGGGGTTCAGCCCGGCTCCTTCCTCCACCGCCCGCGCGATGTCAGCTGCATTGGGCTCTGGGGGGGCAAGGGGATGCACGTCAGCTCGTAGAAAACGTATGCCTGTCTGCGCGGCGACCACCTCCATCGCGGGCACGAAGGCGCGCACTGGCATCAAGCCGTTCAACATCCCCGGCACGAACACGAAGGTCACATTCGTCTCGATGCGCTCGGGGGGGGCGTCGTACAAAGGCACGTCAAAGTCGTGCTCGGTCAGAAAGCGACGCAGCAGGGCCTCGCGCGGGGATTGCGCGGACTGACTCCCCGCCGCCCGAAGCGCCGTCTCATCCTGCTCAGATGCCGTCAGAAAGCGCGAAGTCCATCGCACCCGACAGTAGTCCCGAAGGTCCGAGCATTGCCAAGGATCCGGGTGCTCGGCGATCAGGCGCCGAGCCAACCCCTGTGCCTTCAGGGCGTCTCCCTCGTGCAGCGCGCTCGTGAGCTCCGACATGGCCATTCTCTTCTTCTCGGGGTTTGATCTGTAGCGGCGTGGGTCATCCCTCCGCAGAGGCGAGACAACCGCATCCGTAGCAGTGTGGCTCCCGAAGACTCTGCACGCTCCTTCGAGGCCCACTTCAACGGGCTTTCGAGCGACTTATCACCGCCACGGTTGCGTGTCGAGACGCTGTGGCACCATGCGCCGATGCCGGACTTCGCCTCGCTCGTCGCACGTGGTGCATGGGACGGGCTGAAGTTTCTCAGTTTTGCGTCCGGTCAGACGACGAGCTTACGCCGCTGACCTCTTGTCTGCCGCCGCTTTG
>CAZHPJ010000617.1:0-1558 GCA_964534585.1 uncultured Sandaracinaceae bacterium
GGAAAGATAATGATCAAGGTCAGGGCAAAGATCATTACGAACACAAAGGGAATAATCGAACGATAGATGTCCGGTAAGGTGATTTCCGGTGGCGCCATGGCCCGCATCAGAAACAAATTATAGCCAAAGGGCGGGGTCATGTAGGCGATCTGGCAGGTGATCGTATACAAAATGCCATACCACACCAGGTCGAAGCCCAGCACCTTGACCAGCGGCACATAGAGGGGCGCGACGATGACCAGCATGGCCGTGTCATCGAGGAACATGCCCATCACCAGGTAGGACAGTTGCATCAGGATGAGAATCTCCCAGGGCCCCAGGCCCATCCGACCGATGAATAAAGATTCAATCGCCTTGACCGCGCCCAGGCCGTCGAATACCGCGCCAAAGGCCAGCGCCGCGAGAATGATCCACATGAACATGCAACTGATGCCGAGGGTTTTGCGGATGGTGTCCTCCATCACCTGACGGTTCAGCCGGCCCTTGACCAGAGCGGCGAGGGTTGCGGCCGTGGCGCCGACGGCCGAACTTTCGGTGAGGTTGGTCTTGCCCATCAGGAACAGGCCGGTCATGGAGAAGAAGATGAACAGGGGCACAAGCCCGGCCCGCAGCAGGCGAAACTTCTCCACCCAGCCGATTTGACGCTCTTCAAGCGGTAACGTCGGGCCCAATTTCGGATTTATTTTGCAGCGTACAGCAATATAGATGACGAACAGGGTCGCCATCATCAGACCCGGGAACACACCGGCCAGCCACAACTGGCCCACCGGCTGCCGGGCAATCATGCCGTAAAGCACCAGCACCACGCTGGGCGGTACCAGGATCCCCAGGGAGCTGCCGGCCTGAACGACCCCGGTGATCATCAGCTTGTCATAGCCGCGCCTGAGCAGCTCCGGCAACGCAATGGTGGCGCCAATGGCCATACCGGCGACACTGAGCCCATTCATGGCTGAAATGACCACCATCAGGCCGATGGTGCCAATGGCCAGACCGCCGTGTACGGGTCCTGACCAGACATGGAACATTCGGTAGAGATCGTCGGCGACACCGGACTCCGAGAGCATGTAGCCCATGTAGATGAACAGGGGCAGGGTCAGCAGCGGATACCATTTCATCAATTTAATGGCCGCGGTAAATGCCATCTCTGAGCCACCGTCGCCCCACAGGGCCAGGGCCGCGACGACTGCGACAAATCCAATCGCGCCAAAGACTCGCTGCCCGGTCAGCAGCATGAGCATCATGGTGGTAAACATCAGCGTGGCGATCAGCTCATAGCTCATGTCACGCTCTCCTGCGAGTGGTGCAGATCATCAATGGGGTTACCACGCGCTCTGGCAAGATCGGTGAAAAATATTGCGATCGACTGCAACAGCATCAGCGTAATACCAATGACCATGATGATTTTGATGGGAGCCAGGGGGGGGGCCCAGGCAGAGGGACTCGTCTCGTTATAGAACAACGCATACTGGGTGCTGGAAAGCCCGCCGTAGAGCAGCATGATCAGATAAAACACCAAGGTGAATGCGGTCATGGAATCAACATAGGCTTTGACTCTGGG
>CAZHPJ010000618.1:0-1555 GCA_964534585.1 uncultured Sandaracinaceae bacterium
GACTCCAACATCTGCAATGCTGCAGTCACACAACATGGAGCAATCAGCAGGGGCTTGGCGACTGGTGAGCGTTGTAGGAGTGGGTGTCCAGTGTAAGCTCCGGCGCCGCTATCTTGAGCAGGCTATATAGGCCGACACCTGCCATGATCGCTACACAGACCACCGATACAAAGCACACGGCCAGCAGATAAATTCTGAAACTCCGATCCATTGATACGAATTCCAGCCTCTTTAGCTACTCAAGTATTCAGACACCAGTGAACTGGATTCAGTTCCAACAGCATCGATGCGTACTTTATAGAGCCCACTCACAATTAGCAATTTTCCATGCTCTGGTGAACCATCTGATACCATTAGGGAATTACGAATTCGCCGCGCACAGGTCACGTCACAAACCGATCTGTGTCCTACTCGCAGTGGAAGAAATAAATGCCTCTCTCGACATTAGTCGCGCTGATACCACGTGGCGCCCGTTACATGCTGATCTCGGCACTGGGGTTCGCACTCATGGCCACCTGCGTGAAACTTGTGGCAATACGCGGTATCCCACTGCTGGAAATTGTCGCCGCACGTTCGCTGGTATCACTCGGCATCAGCTATCTTGATGTACGTCGAAAAGGCCTGTCACCCTGGGGAACACACCGTGCACTATTGATAGCGCGTGGTGTAATCGGCGCCCTGGCCCTGGTCTGCGTCTATTATGCGGTGGCAACCCTACCGCTAGCTGAAGCAACGCTACTACAGTACATGCACCCAATGTTTACGGCTGTACTCGCTTTGCTGTTCTTAAAGGAAAGTATTCAATTTTCAACAATTGTCTGTATCGTGTTGAGCATTGTTGGTCTGGTAATCATGGCTGATCCAGGGGTGCTGGCGACAACGTCACCAACGCTGCCTTTATTCAGTGTAGTGATAGCACTTGCGGGAGCATTCGGTAGCGCCATCGCCTACGTATTAGTAAGGCGCCTCAGCCAGCATGAAGACGCGTCGGTGATCATTTTCTACTTTCCACTGATCGCCCTGCCGTTCTCAGTCCTGATTCCTGCAGAACCATTTGTAGTACCGGACGCAGAAACATTATTGTTATTGCTATTTGTGGGGATTTTCACCCAGATCGGACAGCTGGGTCTCACCCATGCAATGCGGCATGAAACTGCCGGCAAAGCAGCTGCCTATTCTTATGTGCAGGTCATCTTTGCCCTGGTTATTGGCTGGGCTATATTCGATGAAATACCGGAAATCTGGACATGGGTAGGGGGAAGTCTGATAGTTGCAGGTGCATTGTTTAACCTGATACGCCGCTAGTATCGAAGCAATCCTCTAGAAAGTACTAACAAGTTAAACGGCCCAAATTGTTAGAATCGGCGGATGAACACATACAACCGACACCGATTCCCTCAGCAACCCTTGGTCAATATCCTCAGCTTATCCAGTCGGCCTTTATAGAAACTCCCTCAAAATTCCACGGGCAGTCATATAGCAGGATTTAGAAATTTTTGGGGCCCACCCCGGGCTAGAAATCCCATTTACACCCGACGCAGATTATACTCTATAA
>CAZHPJ010000619.1:0-1552 GCA_964534585.1 uncultured Sandaracinaceae bacterium
CCTACGACGACATCCGACGCGACGTCGCGGATCTGACGCCGAAGCCGTAGAAATACGGAACCACCCCGAATACGACATGCTGATCGCCAAGCCCCAGCCCGGTCAAGGCGAATGAGCGCAGCGGACTACGACTCGCTCTGGGGCGGCCCGGGTGGGTCGTGCTTTCTCAGTCGATTAACTGCTTCACGCAGAAGATACTCGATCTGTGCGTTGACGCTGCGCAGCTCGTCTTTGGCCCACCGGTTGAGCTCGTCCATCAACTCGGGCGGCAGGCGCAGCAAGAAAGGTTTTCGCTCAGCCATGTGACGCCTCCGGCCGGATCAGCTATAGAGCGTACCGGTGTTAACGACAGGCTGGGCATGTCCCTGCCCACACAGAACGACGAGGAGGTTCGAAACCATCGACGCTTTGCGCTCTTCGTCGAGTTCGAGGGTCTTGTGCTCTTCGAGCTTGGCCAGCGCCATCTCAACCATCCCGACGGCTCCTTCGACGATGCGACTTCGCGCTGCGACAATCGCTTCCGCCTGTTGGCGTTGGAGCATCGCTCCGGCGCTCTCCGGGGCGTAGGCCAAATGGCTGATACGGGCCTCTTCCACGAATACGCCCGCGCGCGCCACGCGTGCTTGTACTTCCTTCTGCAGCGCCGTGGACACTTCGTCGACGCTTCCGCGCAGGGACAGCGTGTCCCCCTCGAACGTGTCATAGGAGTATGCCATGGCGAGATGTCGTAACGCGGCCTCGCTCTGCACTGTGACGTAGTCCTCGAAGTCCTCCACGTCGAAGACAGCCTTGGCGGTATCCGTCACTCGCCAGACAACGACCAGCGCGATCTCGATGGGGTTGCCCCGCCGATCGTTGACCTTCAGCTTTTGGCCGTTCAGGTTCCGGGCGCGCACCGAGATTTTTTTCTTCAGCAGCAGGGGGTTCGCCCAGTGGAATCCGCTGTTGGTTACGGTGCCGTGGTACTTGCCGAAGAGAATAAGAACGGCCCCCATGTTGGGCTGGAGCGTGAAGAATCCGAAGCACAGAGCGGACCACACCAGCACGCAGAGGACGCAGGCGACGATCGAAACGATGTGCCCCGTCGTTTGATGTGCTACCACACTTGGTGCCGCGTGGTAGAACCAATAGCCCAGCCCCACGGCCGAGGCTGGCAACAACAATACCCACATCCAACCGCTGAAGGCGTTCGTTTGGTTCTCGCGATTCTCCATGGCTCTATCTCCTGATCCTGAGATGGTCAATATCAATCCGATATTAAGAATATATCATAACGATATGCACGTCAAGCGGTTTCTCTGGGATTGAATCAGGGCGGACAAGAAACGACAATTCGCCGGTCAGTGGCGGGCTTGGTGCGAGGATGCACAGAGAACGCGATGGAACGAGTTTCTCCTCTCGTTCTCACGCTCAGCAGGGTTCCCATCCTGTATTCCCTGGGGCGCTGCCGTCTGTGGGAGGGGATTCTCGCAACGGCCGCCGGGGCATCCGATGTCGCCAAGCCTGCGCTTTCGCCGCCGACATGGCGCTGACCATCTCTGCGTTTGGATAG
>CAZHPJ010000620.1:0-1545 GCA_964534585.1 uncultured Sandaracinaceae bacterium
GGCCCACCGGACCGCGCCCCCCTGAACCGCTGGCACGCCGGAGAGGTGCGCTGCATCGGCTACCAAGAACTTCGTCGCTAGGTTGTCGGCACCCTCGACGACGATAGTGTGGTCCGACAAGAGCTCCATCGCCGTTCCAGGCACGAAGCGGCCCTCGACCATGCGCACCGAAAGCTCGGGGGACAACTCGCGAAGCATGCGCGCGGCGCGCTCGATCTTCGAAAGGCCGACGTCTCTGTTCGTGTAGAGCGTTTGCCGGTGCAGGTTGCTCTCGTCGACCACGTCGTCGTCGATGACGGTGATGTGGTCGACGCCGCTCGCGGCGAGTAGCCGGAGAACCGGAGAACCTAGGCCGCCAGCACCGACGACGAGGACGCGATGCGTGACGCCCACTAGAAGTACGCCCCCAAGCTGAAGTAACGCTCGCCGGTATCGCACAGCACGGTCACGACGGTCTTGTCGGGCCCGAGCTGCTTGGCGACCTCGATGGCGGCCCACACATTCGCGCCGGCGCTGATTCCAAGCAGCAAACCTTCTCGCTTGGCAAGCGTGAGCTTGGTGTCCCACGCGTCCTGATCGCTGACGCCGATGATGTCGTCGACTACGTCGCGGTGATAGTTCTCCGGCACGAAGCCTGCGTTGAGCCCTTGAATCTTCGTCGGTCCCGGGACGCCGCCTGCAAGCACGGGGCTCGCGGCAGGCTCGACCGCCAACACGCGCGTCGCGGGGTTGCGCGCCTTGAGCACCCTGCCAACACCTGAAACCGTTCCTCCGGTGCCCACCGCTGCGACGAAAACATCGATGGCCTGACCCTCGAATGCATGCAGCAACTCCGATGCGGTCGTGCGCGCATGGACGTCCGGATTCGCTGGGTTCGAAAACTGCTCGGGCATGAACGCGCCACGCTCTTCGACGACGCGACGCGCGGCCTCCATCGCGCCTTCCATCACACGATCCGGCTCGGTGAGAAGGATCTCGACCCCGTACGCTTCGAGCAACGCGCGCCGTTCGAGCGACATGCTCGCGGGCATCGTGAGCACGAGCTTGTAGCCTTTGCGCGCACACACCAACGCCAATCCGATGCCGGTGTTACCGCTGGTCGGCTCGACGATGGTGTCCCCTGGGTTCAACCGCCCCTGCGCTTCAGCCACTTCGATCATGGCCAGGCAAATGCGGTCCTTGACCGAGCCCCCAGGATTGAGGTGCTCGCACTTGCCCCAAATCGTCGCACCGCCTTCAGGCGAGAGTCTGCGCAAGCGAACAACGGGCGTTTCGCCAATGAGATCCAGGACGCTATCGACGACAAGTGCGGGCATCAGATCGAATACACGTAACGGCGGGGAGGCGCACGGCGAACTCCATGCGCATCGCCCCGATCACAGAGCTCTTGGATCGTGATCGCGTCGAAGCACGCCTCGATGTTCTCGGAAAGCTCGGCGAAGACATTTTCGGTCACGACACGGCTGGTTTCGTCGCCATCGCCGTTGCCTTTGCCGTCGGAGCCGGCCAGGGAGATAGGCCCCTCGAGGGCCCGCACGATGTCTC
>CAZHPJ010000621.1:0-1543 GCA_964534585.1 uncultured Sandaracinaceae bacterium
CTGGTGGTGACTCTGGCGATGCCGCTGTACGTCATGCTGTCGAAGAGTTTTGAGAACTCCGATGGCGTATTCATCGGGCTGAGCAACTACACGGAGTATTTCGCTACTCCGGCGCTGGTGTACTCCATCAAGAACAGCGTGTTCATCGCGGTAGTGACGACCTTAATCACCATTACCATCGCCTTCAGTTTTGCCTATGCACTGACGCGCAGTTGCATGCCGTACAAGGGCTTATTCAAAGCCATCACCATGATCCCGATTCTGGTGCCGTCCTTGTTGCCCGGCATCGCGCTGGTCTACCTGTTCGGCAACCAGGGCCTGATTAAGGAATTGATGTTTGGTTATTCGATTTACGGGCCCATCGGCATCATCATTGCCGAAGTCTTTTTCACCTTACCCCATGCCATCCTGATTCTGATCACCGCCTTGTCCATCGCCGATTCGCGAATGTATGAGGCCGCGTTATCTCTGGGGGCGTCACGCACCCGGATTTTCTTTACAGTGACCATTCCCGGATGCCGCTATGGTTTGATCAGTGCGGCCTTCGTGGTTTTTACCCTGACGATTACGGATTTCGGCGCGCCAAAAGTCATCGGCGGTAATTTCAACGTGCTGGCCACGGACATTTATAAACAGGTCATCGGCCAGCAGAACTTTGAGATGGGCGCGGTGGTCAGCATGGTGCTGTTGATCCCGGCGGTGTTCGCCTTCATCGTTGACCGGATAGTGCAAAAACGCCAGTCCGCCAGCCTCACGGCCCATGCCGTAGCACTGGTGCCTAAACCCAATAAGATCTTTGATCGCGCCATGCTGAGCTTCAGCTTAATTGTGAGCGTTTTTCTGGTGGGCATACTGTTGGTCTGTCAGTACGCGGCACTGGTCAAGTTCTATCCTTATGATCTGAGCTGGGGACTCACAAACTACCAGTTCGACGTTATGGACGGCGGCGGCTGGGATGCCTATTTCAATTCCATCACCCTGGCTTCCTGGACCGCGATCATCGGCACGGTGGTGGTCTTTATCGGCGCCTACATGGTGGAAAAATGCCGGGGCTTCGACACCGGCCGATCCATCTTTCAGATGCTGGCCATGTTGCCCATGGCGGTGCCCGGCCTGGTGCTGGGCCTTGCCTACATCTTTTTCTTCAATGCCCCGAACAACCCGCTGAATTTCATTTATCACACCATGATCATTCTGGTGATCAGTACCGTCGTGCACTTTTACACGGTCAGCCACTTGACCGCGGTAACGGCCCTCAAACAGTTGGATGTGGAATTTGAATCCGTGGCGGCGTCCTTGAAAGCACCGTTTTACCGAACCTTCTGGCGGGTCACCGTGCCCATTTGCCTGCCCGCGATACTGGATATCAGTATCTACCTGTTCGTTAATGCAATGACCACGGTCTCCGCGGTCATATTTATCTATGGCCCGGATACCTCACTGGCCTCAGTGGCGGTATTGAACATGGATGATGCCGGTGACACTGCTCCCGCCGCGGCCATGGGCATGATGATCTTTTATACAGCCGCCAGCGTCCGCGCGG
>CAZHPJ010000622.1:0-1542 GCA_964534585.1 uncultured Sandaracinaceae bacterium
AAGCTCGTGAAGAGCGGATGCGGCTCGTGAGGCTTGCTCTTGAACTCGGGATGGAACTGGCAGCCGATGAAGTGTGGGTGCCCGGGGAGCTCCACCATCTCGACCAGGCGCTCATCGGGAGAGACACCGCACAGGACGAGGCCGCCGCGCTCTAGCTGCTCACGGTACGCGTTGTTCACCTCGTAGCGGTGGCGGTGGCGCTCGCTGATCTGGGACACTCCGTAGATCTGGGCCGCAATTGACTTCGGCTTGATCGTGCAGGGATACGCACCGAGGCGCATCGTTGCGCCCTTGTCCTCGACGCCACGTTGGTCGGGCATGATGTCGACCACGAGGTGCTTCGCGGTGCGATCGAATTCGGCGCTATTGGCGCCTTCGAGCCCGCAGATGTTGCGCGCGTACTCGACCACCGCCATTTGCATACCGAGACAGATCCCAAAGAACGGAATGTCATTTTCGCGCGCGAACTCAATCGCGCGAATCTTGCCTTCGGCGCCGCGGTCTCCGAACCCACCCGGAACCAAGATCGCGTCGTGGCCACCGAGCCGCGTTTTAAGGTCGCCACTCTCGAGCTCTTCGCTGTCCACGTAGTCGAGCTCGAGCTTCACATCACACTCGAGGGCCGCATGGACCAAGGCCTCGTGGAGGGACTTATAGGAGTCGCGCAAGTGAACGTACTTGCCTACGAGCGCAATCGAGACGTGACCCCTGCCGGGAGCCATGTATCGTTCGACCGTCCGCCGCCAAACCGAGAGGTCCGGGTCACGTGACCAGATGTTGAGCCGCTCGGCCAAGAGGCGATCAAGCCCCTGTGCGTGCAGGGTCAACGGAAGCTCGTAGATCGTACACACATCCGGAGCGGCGATCACCGCTTGGACCGGCACGTTGCAGAAATGTGCGATCTTTTCTTTGAGCGCGTGCGGAAGGTCTCGGTCGACCCGGCACAGGAGGAGCTCGGGCTGAATCCCGAGGCCCAAAAGCTGCTTCACCGAGTGTTGCGTCGGCTTGGTCTTGAGCTCACCAGCCGCTGCGATGTGCGGCACGAGTGTCACGTGAACCGAAACGCTGTTTTGCGGACCAAGCTCTCCGCGCAACTGACGAACCGCCTCGAGGAACGGCAGAGATTCGATGTCACCCACCGTGCCGCCGATCTCGACGATCGCCACATCGACATCACGCGTCCCCTCGCGCACTCGCGCTTTGATCTCGTCGGTGATGTGCGGAATCACCTGGATGGTGGCTCCGAGATACTCCCCGCGGCGCTCTTTTGAGATCACCGAGTCGTAGATGCGACCGGTCGTGAAATTGTTCGCCTTGGTCATCGTTGCCTTGGTGAAGCGCTCGTAGTGACCAAGGTCTAGATCGGTTTCCGCGCCGTCGTCGGTCACGAACACCTCTCCATGCTGGAAGGGCGACATCGTGCCGGGATCGACGTTGATATACGGGTCCAACTTCATGTTGGTGACCCGTAATCCTCGTGCTTCGAGGAGCGCGCCCATCGAAGCGGCAGCTAGGCCTTTTCCGATTGAGCTGACAACACCC
>CAZHPJ010000623.1:0-1542 GCA_964534585.1 uncultured Sandaracinaceae bacterium
TTATCAGAAAAGCGACGGTTCGACGCTTGCCGATGCTGCCGAGCAGGTCCAAGGATACGCCGAGGTCGGTGCCATCCCATTCGGGCTCGGCGTTGAGGAACTCCGTGACGACCCGCATGACGTGCGAGCGCCCCTTCTTGGGAGGCACGAAACGCTCGACCCGGTCGGTGAAGAGGATCAACCCGACCCGGTCGTTGTTCTTGATCGCGCTGAATGCGAGTAACGCCGCGACTTCGGCGACGGTTTCGATTTTCGGCTTTCCGACTGAGCCGAATCGCTCGCTCGCCGAAAGGTCGACGAGCAACATTACCGTCATTTCGCGCTCCTCCGTGAAAACCTTCACGTACGTGTCGTTCATGCGCGCGCTGACGTTCCAGTCGATGAAGCGAACATCGTCGCCGGGCTGGTACTGGCGCACTTCGCTGAAGGCCATGCCCCGCCCCTTGAACACCGAGTGGTAACCGCCCGCCAACTGGTCGTTGGCGAGCCTCGACGTGTAGATCTCGATCTTTTTGAGTTTCTTGACGAGCTCGCGAGAGATCACGACTAGCCTCGGTTACGGCACTTCCACGGTTTCGAAGATCCGGCGCACGATCTGGTCGCTCGTGATCTCCTCCGCCTCCGCCTCGTACGAGCGAATGATGCGGTGACGAAGCACGTCGGGACCGATCGCCTTGATGTCTTCCGGGGTAACGTACCCGCGGTGCCGCATGAAGGCATGTGCCCGAGATGCGACGTTGAGCGCGATCGACGCACGCGGCGACGCGCCATGGGCGATCATATCGGTCAGGTCCCCGAGGCCGACGCGTACCGGATCGCGCGTCGCCGTCACGATCTGGACGATGTAGTCCTTGATCTTTGGGTCGATGTACACGTGCCCGACCGTCTTGCGGGCCTCGAGGAGTTCCGAGGTCGTCGTGACCTGCTGTACGCCCATGCCGGCGCCCGCATCTTTGCCGAGGAGCAGATGATCCGAGATCTGATCCATGATCTTCCGCTCTTCGTCCTGGCTCGGGTAGTCGACCCGCACGTGCAGCATGAAGCGATCAACCTGCGCCTCGGCCAGCGGGTAGGTGCCTTCCTGTTCGATCGGGTTCTGCGTCGCCATCACCATGAACGGCTCGTCGAGCAGGTATGTCGTGTCGCCGATGGTTACCTGAAGCTCCTGCATCGCTTCGAGCAGAGCGCTCTGCACCTTGGCCGGCGCTCGGTTGATCTCGTCCGCCAGCACGAGGTTTGCGAAGATGGGGCCCTTCTTAGCCGTGAACTCGCCGCTTTGCTGGTTGTAGATGACGGTTCCAACGACGTCGGCCGGGAGAAGGTCGGGGGTGAATTGCACGCGCTGGAACTTCGCGGCGATCGTCTTGCAAATCGTGTTGACAGTGAGCGTTTTGGCGAGGCCCGGGACACCTTCGAGCAGGATGTGCCCGCCCGTGAGCAGCCCGATCAAGACTCGTTCGATCATCACGTCCTGGCCCACGATGACTTTGTGGACCTCGTGAAGGATCGTATCGATAAAAGCGCTCTCGCGCTGAACCATTT
>CAZHPJ010000624.1:0-1542 GCA_964534585.1 uncultured Sandaracinaceae bacterium
ATTGTGAGTGTGATCAACGCCAGAGTTCTCGCGTCTCTCGTCAGTCGTTGCGCCCGATCAGCGGATCTTCTTTGTCGTACATGGCCGAGATCTCGTCTCCGAGCTTGGCCATGATCGCCCGGCGCTTGATCTTGAGCGACGGGGTGAGCATGCCGTTCTCTGGCGTGAACTCTTCGTCCTCCAACACGAAATCACGAACACGTTCGTAGTGCTTGATCGAGTTCTGGGCTCGATTGATCTCAGTCTTGAAGAGTCCTTGCACGGCATCCGACCGGAGGAAGGCTTCGTTGTCAGAGGTGTCGATCCCCTTCTCTTCTGCCCATTTCTCGAGATAGTCGAAATCCGGGACGATGACCGCAACGTTGTGCGGCCGCTGTTCCCCATAGACCATGACCTGGCTGATGTACCCCGAGAGCTGGAGTTGCTCTTCGATAGGCGATGGAACAACGTACTTCCCGTTCTCGAGCTTGTACTGCTCCTTGATGCGTCCCCGTATGAACAGGTACCCGTCGTCATCGACATGTCCCAGATCACCCGTTCGGAACCCACGGTTCGGCGTGAACACCGATTCGTTCTCTTCGGGAAGGTGGTAGTAGCCCATCATGACATTCGGGCCGTGGACGACGATCTCACCGATCTCGGGATCTCCCGTCACATCTGTGTCGACCTCCACGGTGACCTTGGGTATCGCTCGTCCGACAGAACCGATCCTGCGCGCACCCTTGACATTGCACGTCACGATGGGACTCGTCTCTGTGAGCCCGTAGCCCTCGTACACGGTGATACCGACTGCTGATATGAACTCGGCCACCTCTGTCGAGATCGCTGCACCGCCGGAGAAGGCATATCTGAGGCGGCCACCAAAAGCGGCTCTGACCTTGGTGAACACGATCTTGTCGAAGAGGTCGTGTTGCAGATCGACCCATCTGCTGTGCGTGCCGCGTTTTGCCAGCTGCTCGCGTTTTCTGGCATTCGATATGGCGGTGTCGAACAGCTTCTTCTTGATCCCACCTTCGGCTTCCATCATCTTCTGGAGACCGTCGTACACCTTGTTGAACACCGTCGGTACTGAGACGAGGATGGTCGGCTTGATCTCAGGCATGTCTCGTGTAAGCGTCTTGGCCGATGTGAGGCCCGTCGAGGCTCCGAAGAAGATGAGTGCGTGGAGCTCCACCGTCTGGCCGAACGAGTGCGCCCACGGCAGGAACGATGCGGACCGGTCATCCTGTGCAAGTGGGAATATGACCGAAAGTGCATTGATGTTGGATGCGAAGTTGCTGTGCGAAAGCTGCACACCCTTAGGGTTGCCCGTTGTACCTGATGTGTAGATCAGTCCGGCGAGATCTGAACCATCAACGACCGCAACAGGAGCGGGTTGTTCAGCGCCCCGGGTGAGCAGTTCGGTGTAGTCGATTGCATCGCCGCCTGCGGGATCGTCGATCACGATGATGGTCTGCAGTTCCGGGAGATCTGACAGGACTTCCTCGACCTGGGCGCGGATCCCGTCGGTTGCGGCAAAGAGGACTTTCGCCCCCGCATCCT
>CAZHPJ010000625.1:0-1537 GCA_964534585.1 uncultured Sandaracinaceae bacterium
TAACCTGTAGGAGCGTCCAGCTCCGCTGGCCGCGATTAAATAGCGCACAGAACCCCCAATTACGGTTGCGAAAGCGCCTCGCACAAAGTTGCATTATCCTTGGCCACCCGCTCAATCGGAACACTGCCCTGGCGGCCGATTGACGGGATATTGTACTTCACATTACCGTTGTTGCAGTCTGTAAAGCTCAAGGTAATGCTGCCGTCTATGGCGCGGTTTACGATGGCCGGGTCATCAAACAAGCCCCCGGAGGCAACCTCAATTTCCAGTACAGCGCTATTACCTTCAATAGGCCCGATTGCCGTTATCCAGCGATGTCCCGGATCACCCAGGTTTGCCGTTGCGTCCGGTGCTGGTAGTGCAGTGTCATAGGTAAACCAGGCCAGCAGCACCAGGCCGAGGTCCGGGAAAACCGTAATGAAAAAACCCTGGCCATCAGTAAGGGGATTGAACCAGGCGTCATTCAGTCCGGGGTTCATCTGGAAAGCCGATTGCTCGGCGACACTCGTCATCACCAGGTTAGATGTAGTTAACGTACCACCGGAAAAGTCAATCACCGGCAAGTCGGTAAAGGCGCCACCAGCATTGGTTGTGGGTAGCTGATTGATGGCATCTACTATGGCCATTCCATCACTAATAACCCTGGCGAAAACGGTAAACCCGCCGTTTTGATTGTCAAGGTTGGAGGAATTATCATCAATATTGATAAACCACTGGCTGGTGGCGCTGTCCGGCTGGCTGTCCAGTTTGGCCATGGCCACGGTGCCGCGTGTATTGGAAACCTTGAACTCGTTGACTACCGGGGGAAAAGTGGGGACAGCAAATGCTGTGCCGTCAGTGAAAGTAAAACCACCGCCCTGGATGATAAACCCGGCCACACTGCGGTGGATAAAAGCATTGTCGTAACGGCTGTTGTCAATATAGTTGAGAAAGTTGGCAACCGTTTTGGGCGCGTCATTTTCCAGCAATTCGATTTCTATGTCACCCAACGGGGTCCCGATCAACACGGTCTTTGCATCTACTAGTAATGGTGTCATCAATAAAATGACGAGTAGAAACTTTGCCGGTGCCAGGGAATTGGTGTTAGTTTTTTTGCACATGTTCAGATGGTCCCGGATTATGGTGTTGCTATTTGGGGGAAGCGGAATATACCAGACCGACACAGGGACACAAGTCTTTCAGCCGGGCAAAGTGGAACTGCTTCCATTCGGGCGAGGTCACTATTAGTATAGATAAGGATCAAGCGGCGTACCAACATGAAAAAATCAGTGCCATTCCTATTGCTCATCATCCTGTTTGTGGGGGCAGCCTGGTACACACTGACCAGGGAGCCGGAATTGATTCATGAATTGCCACCTCCGCCATTACAACCAGCTACGCCTGCTGCCGAACAACAGCCTGAGTTGACTGCGCCGGTTGAAGTCTTCAATGAATTCCCCAAGCTCGAGCCCTTGATTGCCCCGGATCCGTTGCCGCTCCTGAATGAAAGTGATCCCGAGGTCACCCTGGCATTGGTAGGGGCCGTAGGCGCTGAGCC
>CAZHPJ010000626.1:0-1537 GCA_964534585.1 uncultured Sandaracinaceae bacterium
TGGCAGTACTGAAGCGCACCTTCTTCCGAGTCGGTTTGAAAGACTTCGCTCAGGTACGTGTCGGCGCCGCGGTCGCTCAACCATTGGAGCATCTCGCCTTGTGTCGGCGGGAGATCCACGCCGTCTCCCCGCACGACTTGATAAAAAAACGCCCGAATTCCGGTCTCTTCGAGCCCCATCGGGTCCTTGCGCTTCATCATTCCAGCACAACCGTTGCGTGGATTGATCAACGGTTTTTCGACCCTCGCGTTGAAGCGCGCGAACTCGGTGAGCGGCCAATAGAGCTCACCGCGGATCTCGAGCTCGCCACTGCCGACCTCTTTGAGCTTCGTCGGCACAGTGCCGAGCTGCATCACCTGCTTGGTGATCAGGTCGCCCTTGCGGCCGTCGCCACGGGTCACGGCACGAATCAGCACGCCGTCCACGTAGAGGAGCGACACCGAAATCCCGTCGACCTTCGGTTCGATGATGACCGCGAGTTCCTCGACCTCGAGCTCCTTTTTGCGCCGGCGGAACCACGCGGACAATTGAGCCGAGAGCGGCATCAACTCACCACCGCTGTCGCGCCTATTGGGCGACAACTTCTCGAGTGACAGCATCGGAACGCGGTGCTCCACAGTTTCGAAGCCGGCGGTGTGATCCTGCCCCGGTTGGAAATCGAGCCGCTCCGACGGGTCGATCCCCAGCGAATCGGCCAACTCCTGGTACCGCTCGACTAAGTCATCGAACCCCGCATCGGTGATCTCGGGGACCCCCGCCCGATACGCTGCCTCGTGATACCGAATCTGCTGGGTAAGCTGCTCCAGCTCGACTTCCGCCCGCGCCCGACCGCCCATCCCCAAGCCTTGCCAGAATTAACCCTTTTCAAAAGGGGACAGTCCCCTTTTTGAGTGGGTTAATTGCCATCTTTTTGGGTCATGTTGTGACAACTGGGCCCCGCTAAGGCAACTTGTTTAGTTGGGGATGGACGACGAGGGGCAAGGTCCCGAGAGCCGCGGGAAGGAAGCGGAAGCTCGGAGTAGGCGCGAGCGTGATGAGCAAACGCGCCTGCGCTCGCTCGGTGCGTTGTCGCACATGTTGCCGGTGCTGGCGTGCATCTACGCCGCAGCGGCCGTCGTCTTCTTGCTGGCGCCACCTTTCACGCCCAACGTGCCGCATGTTCTCATCTGCGCGATTTCCTCTGCGCTCGCACTCCTGGTGTGGGCAGGCATGCGTGTTGACGATCCACGCTTCGACACGCCGATCTCGATAGCAACCATCTCGATCGCCGCAGGTATGGGGCATACGATGTTCGCCGTCAGCGGCGCGATCAGCAACACGACCACGCTTGCCCTCGCGATCGTGACCGCGGGCGCTCTCCTCTATCGCTTCTCGATGTTTGCCGTGATGGTCGGTGTCGTTTTCGTCGGTTGGCTACCGCTGGCGTACGGTCATGCGAGCGGTGCGATCAGTCTGGGTCTATTCCATCTTTGGGCGGCGACTGTCATCGGCGGCTTGGTCTTGTGGTCGCGCCGCCAACTGATGTTCAGGCTCCACG
>CAZHPJ010000627.1:0-1532 GCA_964534585.1 uncultured Sandaracinaceae bacterium
GATCGCGGTCACGCACGCACGCACGCAACAATTGCTCGACCCGTTCACTCCAGTACGCCGCGACCGCCGGAGGATCTACCTTGGTGCGCCGCATCCGGTCCCCGTAGGTCAGCATCGTGATGGCGGACGCGATGACCGACACCGGATCGCGATGCGTGAGCGCCACTGTTGCGTCGGGGAACGTCTCGATGAGGGGCCCCATCTGCTCCAGATGTTGGGGTGACTTCAGAATCCAGCGATCGGGGCCCCGCATCCACTGCAGCGCCTTGAGCACGTTCTTCATGTACTCGTAGTGCGGGCGTTGGTCGTGGGCGCGATAGTAGTCGCGCCATCGGGGCACCACGGCGAGCCACTCCGGCAGGAACGTCGAAAAATCTAGAGCCCCGAGCTCGATCTCCTCGTGCACGTGATCGGGCGTCATGTCGTGCATGTTCTTGAGTAGCGGTGCGATCTGGCTCAACATCTGGTATTCGCCAGCACACTTCACGTACCGAGGGTCCTGCTCTTTCGGTCCGGGCGGGACGGCAGAATCGGGGATCGGCTCGAGGCTTTCCCAATACGGAAGAGACCGGGGGCGGGCGTCGGCCGCGATCAAGTTCAACAAGTGCGTCGTGCCAGACCGCGGCAGTCCGGCGATGATGATCGGCTTACGGATCTCGACGTCCAGGATCTCGGGGCGCCGTTCGAGCAGATCGTGAAAGCGCATCCGGTTGGCCGCGTACCGCACCATGTCGCCAAAGAACCGCGCCTTCCCCATCGGACCGAGCTCAGTGTCCTCCCCGACCGCTTGGCACCACACCTCGAGGCGCTCGCGAAAGTCGTCAGGACCGAAATCGGAAAGCCCTGTGCGCCTTTTCGCCTCACCGAGCACCGCGTCCTCGGTGAACTCGACCTCGACGCCGGCAAAGCCGTCGATCACCATTTTCTGCATCGGTGTGAGCAGCGGCACCTTCAAATCGTCGATTCGGATGTCGTTGGGTCCGTCGGTCACGACTGGCTCTCCTCGGCTTTCGCTGCCTCCAGGGTGGAACGCAGTTCGCCGAGTTGCTTCCGTAGCCACTGCGTCAGCCAGAAGTTCTCGCTCTCGCTTTCGAGCTGCTCATGCGCGGCGATCATCGCCTCGAGCGCTACCGGGTGCGTGGGAGATACGGTGAGGGCGACTTCGGCGAGGTGAATCGCCTCGACTGGCTCGCCCGCAGAGAGTTTCTCCTTCGCACGCTGAGCAACCACATCGGCTCCACCCGCAAGCTCCACCAGGTCTCCATGAACAGCCTCCGCAGGCAGCGAGTAGAGCTCGGTCGTCGAGCGGTGATGGAACCAACCCGCATAATTCTCCCAAATTGCCCGCACGCTCCACGAAACCTTGCCGTAGCCTTCCCCGACTTCGAGCTCCGGCGGGAGCTGAATGTCGCGCATCAGCGAGTGGATGTCCTTGCCATGGTTCATTCCGCGAACGGTTTCGTCGTGCACGTAGCGAACCGCGTCGCGTAGCCGCGTCAGCTCCTCGCGAATCGTCTCTTTGCCGACCACCG
>CAZHPJ010000628.1:0-1531 GCA_964534585.1 uncultured Sandaracinaceae bacterium
GATAGAAGCGGTGAAAGACCCGCTTCAAGTTCTTCCGATCGATCCCGATCCCGTTGTCGCTTACCTCGAACCTCACCTTGTTGTCCGAATCTCTGCGCGCCACGACTTGGACCTTGGCTGGACGCTCCGAGTACTTCGCTGCGTTGTCGATGAGGTTGTTGACGACGATCTCGAGAGCCGCGCGATCGGTCGTGACGACGAGCTCCGGGTCGACGTCGACCAAGACTTCGTCAGGCCCGAGCTTGTGCCGAACGCGAACGGCATCGGCGCACTGCTCGGCGAGGCGCGATAAGGGCACGTCGCTGAGGTTCAGCATGCCCGGCCGGGCGTAGGACAGACGGTTCGCCTCGAGCACGTCGTCGATGAATGCGCGCAAACGGTCGACGTCTTCGAACATCATGCGGTGCAGCTTCTCGCGCGCATCATCTCCGATCCCCTCGCGTCCGAGTGTCTCCAGGCACAGCTGCAGCGACGCAAGCGGACTCTTGAGCTCGTGCGTGACCGAGTCGATGAAGGTGTCTTGCCTGCGCACTTCGATGATTCCACGCGCCAGCGAAATCACGAACAAGACCAAGACGACGATGATCAGGACGAAGGAAAGAGCGCCTAGCACCAGGAGCCAGACGTCGCCCGCAATGTCGACGGAGCGGGCGATCTTCTGACCGAGGAGGAACGACCAGCCCACCAGGAGCGCGATGCTCAGTAGAACGGTGATCGCCCCCAAGGTGATGGGGATCGAAATGGAAGACCGGATTCTGCGACGACGTGCCATCGGTTTAGGAGAAGCGGGTCACTGGCCTCGCAGCAGGCGCCACAGGTTCTCTTTTTGCCATTTCTGTGCGGCGGAGTGGTACTCGAAGCTCCGCTCCCGCGTTCGGAACGCCCGAGTATGATAGTGGCGACGGCCGTTGTGCACGACCGCTGGCATGTCGTGATGCAGCATCTCGTGGAACACCACTGCCTCCACGAAAAAGCCTGGAACCCAGGGCTGGTCGAGCACGGGGTTAATCCGAATCAAGCGCTCCTCGGGGAGGTACGACCCCAATTGCAGGGAGCGCTGCCGGCGCTTCGGCTGAACACGCTTGCCCCAGGTGATACGGACATCGACCTCAGCGCCGAAATGCCGCCGCGCCAAGTCATCCGCGATCCCTCGCAGGTCATGGTGGCGCCCTTCGGACCGCAAGGCGCCTTGCGAGAGGCCAGGAGCTAGGAAACGCGCCCGATTCTCTTCGACGAAACGGTCGATCATGGCGGCCGCCCGGACATCGCTGTCGCTCAAATAGTCACCTACGGCGTCGAGAATGTTCTCCTCGGCCGTCAGGAACATGTGGTGGAGGCGGACCTCGAGCCGCCCCGCTTTGGGGCGGGCAACCAACATGGTACTCCGGTTGTCGGTGACGACGAGGCGAACCGGCTGCCCCAAGCGCTCCGCCAAGGCGCGACTCCAGCCGGACGCACGGGCGTAGGCCTTGTCCAGATCGTCCTCGCGACGCTCGGTAGCACCGCGCTCCGCGATCGTCGGCGATTCGCC
>CAZHPJ010000629.1:0-1519 GCA_964534585.1 uncultured Sandaracinaceae bacterium
GAGGACTTCGAGCTCGTCTTCACCGGAATGGACCCGCGCTCGAGCGACCAGATCTCCGACCTGCAAAAGAAGCAGGTGTCCTTCATGAAGACTGTCGACGAGATCCGCGCAGAAGACGACCTCGAGCCGATGAAAGACGCAAAAGGCGAAGTGATCCTCGACCCGACGTGGCTCCAGAACGCGCAGGCGATCGACATGGCGGCGCAGCAGGAGGAAGAGGGCGGATCCGGCGACGAGCTTGGAGAAGAGTTCGGCGGCGAGGAGCAAGAGGGAGAGGGCGCCGAGAGCGGCGGCGCCGAGGGCGGCGAGCAGCCCGATGACAGCAAGTTCGGCAACCTGCTCTCGCAGTTCGACGAGCTGCCCGCGACGAGTCGCGACGCGGAAAAGTCGCTGCGCAAGTCAGCCAAGGTGACAGAGCGACGGCGGCGAAACGGCACTATCACCTACACAATCGAGGTCTGAAAATGGCGAGCGTATACCGCGTCAAGCACTCCATCTCCATCCTGGCCAGCCTGGACACCGACGAGAAGAAGAAGGGATTCGAGCGTACGGCGGCGACCGTGATCCAGACGATCAACGCGCAGGAGGTTGGGAAGTCCGACACGCGCGTGATCGCCGCCTTGGCGGTCGACGACGCCCTGGAGCTAGGCGGTGTCACGACCGCGAAGGTTCTCTACCTCGAGACCGACCAAGAGATCACGATCAAGATCAACGGTGGATCGGAGTCGTTCAAGCTCACTCCTACCACCGGCTACAACGCCAAGCTGTTCTGGGAAGGCGAGTTCACCGCGTTGGCGGTATCGAACGCCTCGACCACCACCGAGGCGATCGTGTCCTACATGGTCGCCGGAGTATGAAGCTGACCCTCGAGCTCGGGCCCGGCGAGTATCCTCTAAGCCGGGAGCAGCTGGTCAAGGCCGTGCAGCAATTCCGGCATGAGCACAAGCCAGACCGCGAGCCTCGAGGGATGGACCATGCGGTGCTACAAGGGGTGATTGACCGCTCCGTAGAGTACGTCGAATTCGTTCGCCGACGCATGGTAGCCAAGCTGGAGCGAGCCCTACAGGACGTCTGATGGCCCTTCTATCGCCAGCCAAGATTGAGGAGCTTCGACGCATCATCCGAGACGCCTCGGCGGCGGTGGCGATCGGTGTCGCCGGGCTAGAAGTAACTCCGGAGGAAATGCAGCGCCTCGTCGACGAGGGCTACCTCGATCCTGACCAGATCGAGAACCTGGTGATGGACTCGTTCGAGTACGGACGCCTGATGGCCGTGCTTCCTCGCGCCACCGAGATGGACTACAGCGCGTTCAAGGCGCACGTCGAACGAAACCCCGTCGAGTTCACACGCCAAGAGCAGCTCGCCTACGAGCAGGCTGCCGAGCGCGCTGGCCAGTTCTGCGTCGGCCTGGGTACGCGATACAGCGGCGAGGTCGGCGAGCAGGTGATCGAGCTTTCCGAGGAGCTCGCGCAGGAGTTCCGCGAGGGAATCGAGGACGCGACAAGCCAAGCCATCGCCG
>CAZHPJ010000630.1:0-1509 GCA_964534585.1 uncultured Sandaracinaceae bacterium
GAAGATGGGTCCACTCGACGGAATGCGAATTGTCGAAATCGAGGGTATTGGTCCTTGTCCGTTTGCAGGGATGTTGCTCGCAGACCTCGGAGCCGAGGTCATTCGGATCGGCCGGCCTCAACCATCCTTCCTACAAGCGAACTTCGACGTGATGAGCCGCGGGAAGAAGAGCGTGGTACTCGATCTGAAGACGCCAGAAGGCAAGGACGCCCTGCTCAAGATCGTCGGGACCGCCGATGCGCTCATCGAGGGCTTTCGGCCCGGAGTCATGGAGCGCCTGGGGGTTGGCCCGAACGCTTGCCTCGAGGTGAACCCGCGGCTCGTGTTCGGCCGCATGACGGGATGGGGTCAGGAAGGGCCCTTAGCGCAGCGCGCGGGGCACGACATCAATTACATCGCACTGGCGGGCGCCCTGCACGGCATCGGGCGCAAAGGCGAAAAGCCGACCATTCCCCTCAACCTCATCGGTGACTTTGGAGGCGGCGGCCTGCTGCTGGCGTTCGGCGTGCTGGCGGCACTTCTCGAAACGCAGAAATCCGGCAAGGGACAGGTCGTCGACGCGGCCATGGTCGACGGGGTAGCGGCGTTGATGACCAGCGTGTACGCCGGAATGCAGCAGGGCTTTTGGTCCCACGAGCGCGGAGAAAATCTGCTCGACTCGGGCGCCGCGTTCTACGAGGTCTACGAGACGAGCGACGGGAAATACGTGTCGATCGGTGCGCTCGAGCCGCAGTTCTACCAGGAGCTCATCGAGAAGCTCGGTCTCGAAGGAACCGCACCTGCGGCTGGCGATCACTTGAATCCCGCCAAATGGGGCGAGCTGCGCCCCAACCTCGAAGAGATCTTTCGTCAGAAGACGCGCGACGAGTGGTGCGAGGTCTTCGAAGGAAGTGACGCGTGCTTCGCCCCCGTTCTCACGGCGCACGAGGCATTCGAGCACGAGCACAACGTCGCGCGCCGCTCGTTCGTCGAGCTCGATGGCGTCAAGCATGCGGTCGCCGCGCCGCGTTTCTCGCGCACCAAGTCGGCCGACCCAACGCCCGCCCGAGAGCGCGGCGCAAACACCGAAGAAATCCTGCGTGAGTGTGGAGTCACCCCGCCCGAATGAGGATCCTCAAATGATTACCGACTTCGACGACTATCTGATCCACCAAGCCGCTGTCCCGATCAATCAGACGGGGATCGTCAACCGCAACGCCTACGACCGCTATTGGTTCAACGGCTTCGACAAGGCAGGCAAGTTTCTGTTCGAGGTCGGCCTCGGTCGGTACCCCAATCGATTCGTTCAAGACGCTCACTTCAGCGTCGCGGTCGATGGCGTTCAGCATTCGTTCCACGCCTCGCGACGCGTGCCGGACAACCCAATGGACAGCTCGGTTGGGCCTCTGAGCGTCGTCGTCGTACATCCCATGCGTGTCATCCGGGTCGTGATCGAGCCCAACGAGACCGAAGTCGAGTGTGACCTGACCTTCCACGCCAAGGCGCCTGCCGTGCAGGAGCCGAAGAACG
>CAZHPJ010000631.1:0-1505 GCA_964534585.1 uncultured Sandaracinaceae bacterium
ACCGAGGAGATTGAATGGGGCACTCATGGGTCAGACGCCTCCTGACAGGTCACAGGTCCTGCCGTCGGCAGGTTTCGGGAATGTCTTCGATTTGATCAGATGCCGGAGTGGCGGGCGCGGCCCGGCGGCCCGGCGGCCGACGCCCACAGTCTAGTGGACCTGGGCCCGGGAATCAACCGCGCGCGCTACCGCGCTGTCAGGATCGGAAACGACGCATGTCCACGGGCATTCGCCGCGAACCCCAGCTGCCGGGGGAGTCGGCGAAACGCCCCGGCACCGCTGTCCCGCAGGAGGGGCAGGCCGCCGCCGCGTCCAGGTTCCAGGCGGTGAGCACGTACCAGTCGCGACCGATGAGCTTTTCCCCGCAAGACGGGCACCAGGTGCTGTCCGCCTCCTCGTTGTGGACGTTGCCCACGTACACGAATCGGACTCCCTTGTCCATAGCGATGCGTCGGGCCCGGGAGAGCGTTTCCGGCGGGGTGGGCGGCGTGTCCCGCATCCGGAAATCGGGGTGGAAGGCGCTGAAGTGCAGGGGCACCTCCGGGCCCAGGTGTTCGAGGATCCAGTCGGCCTGCGCCTCGATTTCCGCATCGCCGTCGTTCTCACCGGGAATGAGCAGCGTGGTGATCTCGAACCACACATCGGTCTCGTACCGGAGGTACACCAGTGTGTCCAGCACGGTCTCGAGGTCGCCCTTGCAGAGCTTGCGGTAGAACTCCGGCGTAAAGGCCTTGAGGTCGACGTTGGCCGCGTCCATGTGGGCGAAGAACTCGCGACGCGGTTCGGGGCAAATCTCGCCCGCTGTTACCGCCACCGTCTTGATGCCACGATCGTGGCACGCCTTCGCCACATCGATGGCGTACTCATGGAAAATCACCGGGTCGTTGTAGGTGAAGGCCACGCTGGTGCATCCGGTGGCCTCGGCCGCGCGTGCGATGGCCCCGGGCGTGGCTTCGCTGGCAAGCGTTTCCATTTCACGCGATCTGGAGATGTCCCAGTTCTGGCAGAAACTACAGGCGAGGTTGCAGCCGGCGGTCCCGAACGACAACACCGGTGTGCCCGGATAGAAGTGACTCAGTGGCTTCTTCTCGATGGGGTCCACGCAGAAACCGCTCGAGCGCCCGTAGGTAGTGAGCACCACTTCCCCGCCCTCGCTGGCGCGGACAAAGCACATGCCCCGCTGCCCCTCGCGCAGTTTACAGAAGCGCGGGCACAGGTCGCACTGCACCCGGCCGTCGTCGAGACGGTGCCAGTACCGGGTGGGGACTGTATGGGCGGAGGCGGTCATGCGCAGGAGTATACTACGCTTCTGCCCCCCGGCGGGAACGCGTGTCAACGCGCGGCCACGGCCGCAAGCGCTTCGATGTTGGCGCGCATTACCGTCATGAAGTCGTCGCCTGCCGCAGGACGATTCCCGCACTGGTCAAACACAACCACGCGGATGCCGTCGCTTTCCAGCCGGGTTCGCGTGGCGGCCAGCGGCTCCGCCTCCCACAGCATGATGC
>CAZHPJ010000632.1:0-1504 GCA_964534585.1 uncultured Sandaracinaceae bacterium
GACGCATCCCAACTCGTTCGCCGGGCAGCCGTCGCCATCTCGCGAGGGCAGGTGGTCGGCTGGTTTCAAGGCCGGATGGAATGGGGCCCGAGAGCGCTGGGCAATCGATCGATTCTCGCGGATCCGCGACGCCAGGATATCAGAGAGATACTGAACGAAAAAATCAAGCGCCGAGAGTCGTTTCGACCGTTTGCACCGGCAGTTCTTAGAGAATTCGTTTCGGAGTGGTTCGAAACTGACGACGAGGTTCCTTTCATGATGAAGGTCTTCCTCGTTCGTGAGGAGAAACGTGAACGCATTCCAGCCGTTACGCACACCGACGGTACCGGGCGGCTACAGACTGTTGCGGAAAGTGAGAACCCGCTTTTCCATCGGCTGATCAAGGCGTTTTATGAGTTGAGCGGAATCCCGATGCTTCTAAATACTTCGTTCAACGAAAACGAGCCGATAGTGTGCAACGCGACGCAGGCGATCGACTGCTTTCTGCGTACGAAGATGGACATGCTCGTGCTCGGGAACCGATTGTTGGAGCGAATCGTGGTCGAACGCCGCGCTGAGGAAGAGTCGACCGTACATTCCGTGCGCGCTGGCGCCGCCGTAGATGAGTAAGTTCGCAGACCATTTGAGATGTGGATTCTCATACTCCGAGGTGCGAGCCAGCGAACCGATCGATTACGCAAGTCTGCGCTCATCCGACGAGCGATGTTCGTATTATCTGGAAAATGGCTATCTTGTTCGGCCACAATTGCTGCCGGCGGCACTGTGCGAGCAGGCCGTATCGAGCTTTCGCGGCGAGATCAAACCATATCCGGGCTATCTGTATCGCCAGGCAAGCGCCAATCCAGAAAAGAACCACTTCGACGACGCCGCGAACGTATTGAATTCTCTTCTGAATCCGGTCTCCGTGAGTTCCCGCCGCTTTCCATCATTTCGTACCGTTTCTGATTGTCTTCTCGCCAATGGTCGGCTCTTTGCCGCCGTAGCAGAGCTGCTTCGCGAGGAGGCGACGCTCGTGCAGTCGATGTACTTCGAAGCAAATCCTGCCACGTGGCCACACCAGGATTCCTACTATCTCGACTCCGAGCGGCCAGGACAGTTGCTTGGAGCCTGGATCGCGTTGGAAGACATCACGGAAGAGGCTGGCCGATTCTACATTGTGCCGGGTAGTCACCGCATGGATATCGGAGGAAACCGGGGGCGCTTCAACATCGGCGCCTACCATGACCGGTACAAACGAACGATCTACGATGCAATCCGTGAACAATCATTGGAGCTGCGAGCACCACCGCTGAAGCGTGGTGATGTACTTTTCTGGAACAGTCGAACGATTCACGGTGCCTTGGAGCCGGCTGGGCCCGGGTACACGCGAAATTCTTACACGGCACACTTTATTCCAGCCTCATCGAGTCTCATGCAGTACCAATGTATTCCGATCACACCGCGACCCGAGCGTGTCGGGCAACATGCGATCTGTCGGCCCAAGGATCAGGATCGCCGAGTCAAC